>CAYOLA010000037.1:0-62000 GCA_964404735.1 uncultured Bacteroidales bacterium | reverse complement strand
GCCAAAAAATGGGTGGAAGAAAAAGCCATGGTATCACCCATGCTGCAGCATGACCTCGACAGGCTCAACCAATCCGACATTCCGGTCGACATTACATTCAAACAGGGGCCCGAAACTGTTGGTTTATAATAACCCAAATCCTTTAACACTTAATCAATCATGAACATGAAAAAATTATTTTTATCGCTCTTTGCAGCCCTGCTGATAGGCAGCGCCATGTCGTTTGAGCCACCCGATGAAGGCATGTGGCTTCCCATGTTTGTTGAAAGGCTGAATTACACCGATATGCAGGAAATGGGCCTCCGGCTGACAGCTGAGGAGATCTACAGCATCAATAATTCCAGTTTGAAGGATGCCATCGTTGGCCTGTCCGGCGGTGGAGTCGGGGGTTTCTTCTGCACCGGCGAAATCGTATCAACGCAAGGTTTATTGTTTACCAACCATCATTGTGCCTACGACAAAATACAATCGCACAGCACCGTTGAAAATGACTACCTGATGGATGGCTTCTGGGCCATGAGTCTTGAAGAAGAGTTGCCCAATGAAGGGCTTGCGGCTTCCTTTCTGGTGAGAATGGAAGATGTAACCGACAGCATTATCCCTTTTCTGTCCGATACCCTTACAGAATCGGAACGTTCGGCAGCGGTCAGGAAGATCACCGGCAGACTTGAAAAAAGAGCAGAAGAGGATGGTAATTTCAGTGCAAAGGTTTCGACATTTTACGGAGGAAATGAATATTACCTCTTTGTTTACAAAGTTTACAAAGATGTTCGCCTGGTTGGCGCACCGCCTTCTTCCATCGGAAAATACGGTGGCGATACCGATAACTGGATGTGGCCCCGCCATACGGGCGATTTTGCCATTTTCCGCGTTTATACCGGACCCGACGGCGAGCCTGCCAAATTCAGTGAAGACAACATACCTTTAAAGCCGGCTCATCACCTGCCTGTATCGCTCGATGGTTATGAAAAAGGCGATTTTGCGATGATCTGGGGCTATCCGGGTGGAACGGAACGCTATCTGACCTCTTTCGGGATCGAATACAAACTGGAAGCTTTTCTCCCTGTGCTGATCGATATTTTCAATGCACAACTCCAGGCCTGGAAAACACACATGGATGCCGAGCAGGCAGTAAAAATCCAGTATGCCAGCAAATATGCAGGGCTGGCCAATGCCTGGAAGCTTTTCATCGGACAATCGAGGGGCCTGAAGCGCCTGAAAGTTCAGGAAAAGAAAGAAATGATCGAAAAGAATTTCCGGAATTGGATGGATCTGGATGAAACAACCCAGAAGAAATACGGTGAGGTTCTTGAAAACCTTCAGATAGGTTATGAAACACTCACTGCAGAATTCCCGATGCTGGCCTATACCCTGCTTGCTGCCAATTCGCCGGAGATCGTTTCATATGCTTCCCAATACGGACAGCTCCTCGAATTGCTTAATTCCAAAGCCGATAAAGAGATCATTAATGAAACCATCGACCAGTTAAAAAGCGGTATGGACGATCATTTTAAAGACTATTACGCCCCTGCCGACCGCGATGCTTTTGCCGCATTAATGCGTGTTTATTACAAAAATATCCCCATCAGCAAACAACCCGAATACTTTATTAAGCTGACAAATGACATGAAAGGGGATTTTACAAAAATGGCTGATTATGTTTTTAATAATTCCATTTTCGACAACCCGGATGAAATCACGGCTTTTCTCGAAAAGCCAAAAGTCAAAGCCCTGGAAAAAGACCCTGCATTTAAACTTGCAGGCGAATTCAGTGAATCCATGGGGGAGGTTATGATGAACTACCGACAGGCCACCTCACAAGTTTCTGCATACGAACGCCTGTTCATCGCCGGTTTGCGTGAAATGGAACCCGGCAGAGTCTTTTACCCCGATGCCAATTCCAGCATGCGGATGACTTATGGAACGGTACAGGACTATATTGCCGCCGACGCTGTTTTCTATGATTATTATACCACCCTGGAAGGTGTGATGGAAAAGGAAGATCCTGACAATGACGAATTCATTGTTGAGGAAAAACTGAAAAGCCTCTATAATGAGAAGGATTATGGGCGCTATGGAAGCGTTATCAACGGTGAAAAGAGATTGGTGGTTTGTTTCCTCACTACCAACGATATAACCGGGGGTAATTCGGGAAGCCCCGTTATCAACGCAAACGGAGAATTAATAGGTATTGCCTTCGACGGCAACTGGGAGGCCATGAGCGGCGATATCGCCTTTGAACCGGAACTGCAGCGTACCATCAACGTGGACATCCGTTATGTGCTGTTCATTATCGATAAGATGGCCGGTGCTCAAAACCTGATCGATGAAATGACCATCGTAAAACGACCGGCCGCCAAAAAAGCGGACAAGGTCAATGCTGAAGCCAGCGCCATAATTGAAAAGTCGATAAACTAAACGGCTGCTTTTATAAAATACAGGCTGTCATGTCGTTGCATGACAGCCTTTTTTATTCCTTAATGATTTTCTTTACAGCAACTGTATTACCATTGTCGATACGCAGCATGTAAACACCGGATGCCAGGTTCCCGGTATTAATTTTCATGCTTTTCGTTTGACTGTCCATTTCCCTGCGAATGATCGTTTTTCCGTTTATATCGCTGATGCTGACATGCAGGGATGATCCAGGGGTTTCCCGGTTCAGGGATACGTTTAAATAGTTGCCAAAGGGGTTGGGCCAAACGCTGATCGTTTCCGCCAGGGTCATTTCATTTACCGATACCCAGGGGTTTGAGGTCCAGGTTGCAGTAAAAAGTCCCCGTCCGTGTGTGGCGGCCAGTACGGTAAGGTCGGCTTCCCTCAGCTGCAGCATATCTACCCTGACATTGGCCATGCCATCGATATCGGGCTCCCATTGGGGGTTTTCAAGATGCATGTGGTTGCAGGTCCATATCCCCAATTCTGTGGCCAGCATGGCCTGCCTGGCATCATCCGGATGATACAGGGCATAACGTACAGGCATGTCGGGCAGGTTGCCCTGCACTTCCATCCAGCTTTCGCCTCCGTCATATGTTTGCCATACCGAAGAAACACCATAATTTGAAAAAGTGACAAGCAAAGTATCTTCCGAACCGCCAATGGCAACGCAGGAAATGGCAGCCATGGGAAAATCCGTTCCCGTGATCTCGAAAACCTGCGGGGCAGCCTGTGCATTTGCAACCCTGAACAATCTGCCGCTTTGGCCGCCTATAAAGAGAGTACTTGTATTCTGAGGTGAATGGGGTGAGTATTTAACATGCGTAAAAGGCGTTGTGGAGCCGGTTCCCAGTGCAATAAAAGCCTCATAGGAAGCATTCGGCAAACCGCTCACCCGTAGCAACTGATCGGCCCTGTATCCGAAAAAACTGCAGGCATTGGCATACAGCCTGTTGGTCTTATAATCATAGTCGGCCGGACATATGAACGTGCCGCTGTACTGCCCGGCACTCTGATAAGCAGAACCATTCACAAAAACTGTATATCTGTTATAATAGTACGAAGTAATGAAGATCTCGGGCTCATCAACATCCCAGAAACAGCCGGCACCATCGCCACCATCGATCATATCATTAATATCAAGCGGGCTTCCCTGGTAATACAGGGTCCCATTATCCTGTAGTCCGCCGATATACCGGTTGTCGCCGGCAATGGGCGATATGGCACAGGTGTAGAATTGCAGGCTGTTATAGCCTTTGTTCTTTTCTCCAAAAACAGGATTTGTTGAAGATGCATTGGCAGTATAAAAAACACCTCCGTCGGTTCCAAAGACCATTTCATCCAACGAACCGTCTTTATACAGTTGCAGGTGTTGGTCGGCGTGAACATAATCATCGCCTCCGCCCCAGTACATCAATGACCAGTCGGATTGGTGAATCCAGCTATTCCCGCTGTTGAACGACGACCAAACATCCAGACCGCCCACATAAATATGATCCGGGTCAACAGGACTTACAGCCGCTGTAAGGGCGTGCCACGACAAGGTTGCATAATCCTGGTCGGGGAGATTCACCAACTGCCAGTTCAATCCGTTATCGGTGGTTTTATAAATATATCTTCCCTTATAATAAACAAAGCCATCGTCGTAGCCAACGGAAAAAAGAGCATAAACAACTGCCGGATCCGAAGGAGATCCGGCCAGGATCACCCTGCCGGGGATATTCTCATAAACCTGGTTTTCGATCATGGTTTTAACATCGTCATAAACATTCCATGTACCGGGGGTTCCTTTATCCGACCAGAAGATGGTGCCGCCACCTTCCAGCTCCGGTGTTTCCATACTGCCGACAAAAATTCGTCCGTTGCCCTGCATACAAATATCCGAAACGGCATAAGGCTGTTCAGTACCGGGCATTTCCGGCAGGACCTGTTCCCAGTTCAAGCCGCCGTCGGCAGAGCGGAACAAACCATCGGAGGGTTCGCTCTGATGGGTCGTACCTTTGTAAAACCCGGATGCAACACCGGCATATATCACACTGATACCTCCCTCGTCCCTTATCGCTATATCGGTAATAAACTGAAAGGAGGATGTTGCGGGCAGGAGTTCCCAGCTCTGGCCTCCGTCAATGGATTTCATAATACCAATGCCAATACCCGATGATTCGCGGTAGATGATCCGGGCGGTTTCCGCTTCGCCTGTTCCGAGATAAAAGACCTGTGAATCATTGGGATCGCTGACTATGCAGCTAACCGAAAGGTTCGACCAAAAATCATCAAGCGGTATCCATGAATTCATATCATTGGTAATGTCTTCATTATACCACAATCCGCCGGTAACGGCACCGGCCCATACCTTGTTTCCTTCGGGATCATTCGGATCGTACATTACGACACGGGTTCTGCCTCCCATATTGGCCCCGCCTGAAGTCCATAACAAACCCCTGCCTCCTGATTTTTTCAGATCCTGCATTTCCCGCATCTGTTCCCATGCCTTTACCAAACGTCCTGAAGGAACCCTTCCCAAAGCAGGATCCATCGTACTAAAATAGTTTTGAACGGCTGCCAGATCGGGTCTGTCCGGAGCCTTTTCGCCTTTTAGCTCCGTAAAATCCTCCTTTGGTAATTTTCTGAATTCTGCCAGTAGCTTTTCTTCATAACGCGCCCTTTGATCAGAATTACGAAATAAATCATTCAATATCAGGGCCGTTGCCAGGGCTATAACAGCCATAGAGGCAAAGATCAATCGTTTCGTTGACATGATGATAATGTATTTTTTTTGACAAATGTAGGCATAACAACATTTTCAGAAGAAAATAGCAGAAATATTAGCTCCCTGAAATTAACAATAACGATCACCGGGATGTAAAACCCGGCCATCGTTATTGTTTGATACATTCACCGAAAATGATAATTCCTTAACTGCCTGTATCCGGCAGTTACAAGCAGATAAACTCAGCTCAGCCTTTATTGCTGCCTGCCATCACATAGAGCATACAACAAATGGCCAGCAGACTGAAAGGAACTGAAGCATAGAGAAAGTTCCAGTAATTGGCTACATTTAGAAATGCCACATCACAAAACATCCATCTCAGGTAACCGATCACGCCAAAGAGAACGAGTATCCCCGCCAGCAGGCCAAATAACATGCCGAAAATTTTCGACAATTTAACACAGATCTTCATTGTTCCGGATATTATCAGCGTTTAAGAATCTTTTCCGTAAGCATGCCCCGGGTTGTTTGAACCTTTACAACATACATCCCGGCGCCAAGGTCTCCCAAATCCATGCGGATGCTGTTCCGGCCGGGTCTTTCATGATGCACAAGCTGCCCCTGATTGTTGTAAATGAATAATTCGATCATGGTTTCGGTCAGGCCAATATTCACAATATCCTGAACGGGATTGGGCATGATCAGCAATTCAACATTCGCCGGATTTAGTTCACTTGTACCGGTTGCGCCATACATCAGCCAGTCGACAATACGGTGCATATAGATATCCCTGGCAACTGTATCGGTAATGGCTGCAATATCAATGGTCGAAAACACCGTACGGAAGCCGGGGGTTTCATATTGAATGGCCGCGGGTCCGGGCGAAACATAGGGTACTGAAACCGAAAGCAGGTCATGACCCATATGCTGGGCAATGCTGTCGCCATAAAGGCCGTCTTCGGTCGGAATAGAAAATATATCTCTGACCGGAAAACTCAAACCCTCGGCAAGTGAACCGGGTACTCCCTCAAAACGCGCCGTATCAGGGTCATCCTGAATGTTATAAACATCCTGGACCACTTCTACGATTCCAAGCATATCATAAGGAAACTCCCCGGGGCTGAAGATACCATAGGAAGTATACCAGTCGTAGAGGTAATCCTGAGCATTTAAAAACAATTTTCCGCTTGCGAGGGTCATGTAAAGCATCAGGTTGAATTCGTCGTCGGGGCCCATGGTCTGTCCGTCAGTCCAGGCTTCGCCGGTAAACCATATAACCACATCATAGCCGCCCATTACCGTTGCATCCGGGCCATTATCACCGGGATCCAGTACTTCATGGTAGTCATATGTATACCCGGCCGCATCCAGTGCTGCAGAGATCATGGGCCAGGTATCGGTAAAAACACCGGCCGAATCGCTGAAATCACGATCGACACAGAGGATCGTTTGGGCTGTTAGCGGGCCCGATAAAAGAAATGACGAAAGAAAGATCGCCATTACAATGCGTAAAGTTTTTTTCATGGCTTTTGGGGTTGGTTAGTATTTCTTTGCCATAAAATTAAGACATTTTTCTTTAAAGGTCAACTTCCATGGCAATTTATTCGGACAACAATAAATTTCTTATTAAAAAATATGCCTGTTAATACCCATGTCAATAAATGGCATATAACCCCAGATCAAACTCCGGACCCTTATTTCCGCAGCAAGCTTCGGGGAATTTAACCACCCCTTCTCGTCCGCACGCTGTCGCTGAAGCTTTAGTAAGCGTCCGAAGGGGAACGCGCAGGTAGATTAAAATGGCTGTAAGGTTCCAATCCCTGTAATCCTGAATTTTTTATGGCGATTAAACCCGCATATCAGTTTATTTCTTTGTTTTCGGAAACATGTTTTATAATTTTACCCTCTTATAAAAACGAACGAAATGAAACGATTGAAGCAACAACATCTTTTCCTGTTCATGATCCTTGCAGGGTTTTTTTTATTTATTGCCTCTGCATGCGAGTCACCCTTATCTGATGTAAATATGGATAAGCATGATGAAGACCACCCGGCTTGGATCATGCTTTTCGATGGTACCAATACTAACCAATGGCGGGGTTTTAAACAAAACGACCTGCCCGGAAACTGGTATATTCAGGATAGCATGCTGATAACCTCCGGCACCGGAAATGATCTTTCCGGAGACATCATCTCGCGACAAATTTTTGAAGATTTCGAGCTCCGGCTCGAATGGAATATTTCTCCCGGCGGAAACAGCGGCATCTTTTTTCATGTACTCGAAGGGGACAACCCCACCACATACGCAAGCGGCCCGGAATATCAGCTGATTGATGACGAGGGTTTTTCGCATCCGCTCGATAAGTGGCAGCAAACTGCAGCCAATTATGGTTTACATCCGGCTGATCCCGGACAAAAGACCCTGTATCCGGCCGGCAAATGGAATGCTTCCGGTATCCGTGTTAAGGACGGCCTGGTTACACATACCCTTAACGGAGCCACCGTGGTTGAATACCGCTTATGGGATGATGACTGGAAAGAACGGGTGGCTAATTCCAAATGGAAAGATTATCCCGCATACGGCCTGGCAATCAGTGGGCACATCGGCCTTCAGGATCATGGCAGCATGATCGCTTTCAGGGATATCAGAATCATTGACCTTACCGATAAGGGAATTTCACTGTTTAATGGTAGCAACCTGGACGGGTGGAAAGTGCATGGTACCGAAAAATGGTACGTTAAAAACGGGGAGTTGGTTTGTGAAAGCGGCGAAGATAAAGGGTACGGCTATCTTTCTACCACCCGGGAATACCGGGATTTTGTTCTGCGTCTGATGTTCCTGCAGGAATCAAATGGCAATTCGGGCGTATTTGTCAGATCATCCGTCGAGGGAACACGGGTAAGCGGATGGCAGGTGGAAGTTGCACCGCAAGGCCAGAATACCGGGGGGATTTACGAATCATATGGCAGGGGATGGCTTTACGAGATCCCCGACGAAAAGGAGAACATCCTGAACGAAGGCGAATGGAACGACCTGATCATTCGTGCAGAAGGTGACCGTATCATGACCTGGCTCAACGGACAGCTCATGACCGACCTCCGCGATGAAGCCTTTGGTTCAGGGACAGGTTCGGTGGCCCTTCAAATCCATGATGGCGGTAGTGTTAAAATCCGCTGGAAAGATATCTACATCCGAGAAATCAATACTGTGAATAATGAAATATACTAAAGCCCAGTTGGGCTGGCTGGTTATTCTGAGGGTGGCCATCGGCTGGCATTTCCTTTATGAAGGACTGGTTAAGCTCGTCAACCCCAATTGGAGCAGCATGAACTATCTGCTCGACTCCGGCGGTTTCCTCAAATCATTCTTTTTCTCTCTTGCATCTGACCCGATGTTGTTGAATACCGTTGATCTGCTGAATACCTGGGGGCTCATCCTGGTAGGGCTGGGGCTGATCCTGGGCCTGATGGCCAAACCGGCCTGTATTTTCGGCATGATCATGCTTGCATTTTATTACCTTTCGCATCCGCCCTTTACCGGATTGAAATATGACATTCCCGTTGAAGGAAACTATCTTATCATTAATAAAACCCTGATTGAAATGTTTGCCCTGGCCATATTGTTTGTTTTTCCAAGCAGTAGGTTTATCGGCATCGACCGCTTTCTAAAGAAGATGAAATGAAAAGAAGAGATCTGTTAAAAGGCCTGGCCACTGTGCCTGTGCTGGGACTTTTTACCTACGCGTGGTTTAAACGGCGCAGCTACGAAAACTATCTCAAGAATAATATCCTTGACGAAATCAGGCTGAAAGCAACAGCTCCGGATTACCCGGAAACATCATCATCCGGAAAAAAAATCCGGCTGGGAATAATCGGTTACGGCGGCAGGGGAAAACACCTGCTTCGTGCTGCCGGCTATGCCCATCCCCGGCTGATCGACGACTGGAAGCTTTCGGCTATGCAAAACAGTGCCGATAAACGTTATAAAGATTACCTTGAACAGGAAGACCTGAACGTGGTCATCAATGGTGTTTGCGACATCTTCGAACCTTATGGCGGGATGGCACAGGAAGCCGGTGCCAATATTTACCGAAACGGTACCGGTGCAGCAACAGGGCCTGTTCCAAAACGGTACCGGCATTATAAAGACTTAATTCATGCCGGGGATATCGATGCGGTGATCATTGCCACCCCCGATCACTGGCACGGGCCAATGGCCATTGAAGCTGCCAGGGCCGGCAAACATATCTACCTTGAAAAACCCATGACCTGGACGGTTGAAGAAACCTATACATTAAGGGATGCTGTTAAAACCTCAGGAATAGTGTTCCAGCTTGGACACCAGGGAAGACAAACGGAAAGTTATTATAAAGCCAAAGAAGCCATTGAAAATAAGCTGCTGGGCAAAATTTCCCTGGTCGAAGTTACCACCAACCGCAACGACCCCAACGGAGCATGGGTATATCCCATCCATGAAGATGCCAGCCCGGAAACCATCGACTGGGATCAGTTTATCGGGCAGGCACCCTATCACCCCTTCAGTCCTGAACGTTTTTTCCGGTGGCGCTGCTGGTGGGATTACAGCACCGGCCTCTCCGGTGACCTGATGACACACGAATACGATGCCATGAACCAGATACTTGAACTGGGCATCCCCGCTTCCGTGGTTTCCAGCGGAGGCATCTATTATTTCAAGGACGGACGAACCGTGCCGGATGTATTGCATACCGTAATGGAATATCCTCACAGGGACCTGAGCCTGGTTTACAGCGCAACACTGGCAAACAACCGCAAAAGAGGCAGGGTGATCATGGGGCACGATGCTTCCATGGAACTGGGAAACGACCTTATCATAAAAGCCGATCCTCACTCGACACGGTATGCACAAAAGATCCGTGAAGGGATCATAGAACCCGGACAGCCTTTGTTTGCTTTTTCCCCCGGCATGGAGGGTGTGGATGCCATCACAACCCCTACCGAAAAGTACTTTGCAGGCAGGGGATTGTTATACACATACCGGGGAGGAAAATGGGTTGACCCTACATTCCTTCACATTAAAGAATGGCTGAATTGTATCCGTAACGGCGGATTAACGAGCTGCAACATTGATGCAGGCTTTGAAGAAGCCATTACTGCCCATATGGGAACACTGGCATACAGGGAAAACAGAAAAGTGCACTGGGATGCCATGAATGAAAAGATTATCTGATAAAACACATAAGAAAATGAAACGCCGGAATTTCATAAAAGCGGGAAGCGCCGGACTGCTGGCTGGTATGTTCTTACCCCGTTGTTCTCTTTTTACCCTGCCCGCGGCAAGGCCTCCTATCGGTTTACAACTCTATTCCCTCCGGGATGAAATGAACGAAAATCCGAAAAAAACACTCAAAAAAATTGCAGACATCGGCTATAGACATCTGGAAGCGGCAGGATATAAAAACGGGCTTTTTTACGGAATGAAACCTGCTTACTTCCGGGACCTTACAAACAAGCTGGGCATGAAAACCATCGGTTCGCACCTTATGTTTTCAAACGATGAAAGCAGGGAGGTAATTGACGCCCATCTCGAAGCCGGTATTGAATACCTTGTCTGGCCATGGATCGGCACAGAACAACGCCAAAAACCCGGGGATTACAAACACCTGGCTGAAAAATTAAATGAACTTGGTTCGCTTTGCAGCGAAAATAGCCTCCGCTTCGGTTATCACAACCATGATTTCGAATTTTATCCCCTTGAAGGGATCATCCCCTATGATCTTTTGCTTGAATATACAGATCCGGCTTATGTATTCATGGAGATCGACCTTTACTGGATTGCTTATGCCGGAATGGATCCCGTTGAATACTTTGAAAAATATCCGGGACGTTTCAGCCTCTGGCACATCAAGGATATGACGGAAGGCCCCGGAAAGGAAATGACGGAAGTGGGATCAGGCATTATTGATTATAAAATGCTTTTTGAATACCGGACAATGGCAGGCATGGAACATTTTTTTGTTGAACAGGATGTGATCAGCGGCAACCGTTTTAACAGCATCCAAAAAAGTTATAACCACCTGCTAAGCATTCTTGAATAATATGGATAGCATCATAAAAACCGGCATTATTGGTTTCGGCCTGAGCGGGAGGGTCTTTCATGCACCCTTCCTTCATCTTCATCCGGGATTTGAACTTGCCGCCGTTGTAGAAAGACACGGCGAACGGTCGAAAAAGATATATCCCTATGTCGGGCTTTTAAAAAATTATCGTGCGTTGCTTGCCGACAAGGCAATCCAACTGGTTGTAATCGCCACGCCAAATGGCCTGCATTATCCCATGGCAGCTGAATGCCTGGCTGCCGGCAAAGACATTGTGATCGAAAAACCTTTTACCAATTCCGTTAAGGAAGCAGAAGAGCTGATTGAACTGGCAGCAAAACACGGTAAAAAAATTTTTGTGTACCACAATCGTCGTTTCGATGCGGATTTTCTCACCATCCAAAAGCTGTTGCAAACAGGTTCCCTGGGATCGATCACTTATTATGAGGCTCATTTCGACCGTTTCAGCCCGAAAATAAAACCCAATGCCTGGCGGGATAAAAAACTCCCGGGAAGCGGTATCCTTTTTGACCTGGGCCCGCACCTGATCGACCAGGCCCTGGCACTTTTCGGAATGCCTCACAGCATCCGGGCCCGCCTTTCTGCCGAAAGGGAAGGCAGTTGTGTTGACGATCAATTCGAAATAGAACTTTTTTACCCGCATCACTCGGCCCTGCTCAAAGCCGGCATGATGGTAAAGGATCCCGGTCCCCGTTATTTGATCAGGGGCACCAAGGCAATCTTTTCAAAGTATGGCATCGATCCGCAGGAAGCCCGCCTGAAAGCCGGTGAAATGCCCGGTGATGTTAATTGGGGAGAAGAAGAACAACAATACCTGGGCACGCTCATCCCTGTTGGCCACGATCAGCAGGGAGGTATTAAGGTTCCCGGCGAAAAAGGTAATTATATGAAGTTTTATCAGAACGTTTTTGATGTCTTATCCGGAAAAAATATTCCCATGCTGATTACAGCCGAAGAAGCCAGAAATGTTATCTTTATCATTGAAAAAGCATTCGAAAGCCATGACATGAATACAAGGCTTAGTATAAAATAGAAACCAAAAACCTGCAATCAATGGAAAAAAAGAAGAACAGTGGTATCAGCCGGCGTAAATTTATCGGCAATGTCTCCCTCACCGCGGCCGGGTTTACCATATTGCCCAGCCATGTAATCGGCGGACTGGGTCACCTGGCCCCAAGCGACAAACTGAACGTTGCCGGCATTGGCGTAGGTGGTGTTGGCGGTACCAATATCAACAACTGCAGCAGCGAAAACATTGTTGCCCTGTGTGATGTTGACTGGGACTATGCTTCCGGTTTATTCAGCAAATATCCTGACGCGCGCAAATACAAGGATTACCGAAAAATGTTCGACGAAATGGGGAAAGAGATCGACGCCCTTGTGATTGCCACCCCCGATCATACCCATGCCATTACTGCTGCGCATGCCATGAGAATGGGAAAACATGTTTATCTGCAAAAACCCCTGACACATTCCGTTTATGAATCGCGGGTACTTGCCCGGCTGGCAGCGGAATACCAGGTGGCTACGCAAATGGGGAACCAGGGTAATTCAGGCGAAGGGATCCGGCAGATCTGTGAATGGATATGGGATGGAGCGATTGGTGAAATCAGCGAAGCTTATGCATGGACCAACAGGCCCATATGGCCCCAGGGTCTGGAACGTCCGGACGACAGCCCGTCGGCGCCAGCCACCCTCGACTGGGATCTTTTCATCGGGCCGGCGCCCTGGCGCCCGTACAACCCTGTTTACCATCCCTGGAACTGGCGTGCCTGGTGGGATTTCGGAACCGGTGCCCTGGGCGACATGGGCTGCCATATCTTCGACCCGGTTTATATGGCCTTGCGCCTTGGGAATCCCGAATATCTCTATGGTAGTTCTACCCAGGTAAATACCGAAAGCGCCCCGATCGGTTCTACGGTACATTATGAATTCCCCGACCGGGGAATACACCAGAAAATCAAACTGGTCCCTGTAAAGGTAAGCTGGTTCGACGGCGGGTTGCTTCCACCTCGCCCGGCAGAACTCCCCGATGGAGAACCCATGGGAGACTGGAGCGGCGGATGCCTTTTTATCGGAACCAAAGGAAAACTGATCTGCGGAGCATATGGCAGAAACCCCAGGCTGCTCCCCGACGAACTCGACAAAAGCTATACGCGTCCGGAACCCAGCCTCAGAAGGATCAAAAAAGCCATGGAGGGCGGACATGAAGCCGACTGGCTGCGTGCATGCAAGGAAAGCCCCGGCAGCCGTACTGAATGTAGTTCGTTTTTCGGCTATGCCGGACCAATGAATGAGGTGGTGGTGATGGGAAACCTGGCCATCCGCCTGCAGGACCTGAAGCGTAAGCTGAAATGGGATGGCGAAAACATGAAAATCACCAATATCAGTGGCGATGACGAGATCAGGGTGGTAACCACCGACAAGTTTACCGTGATCAACGGGCATCCGCACTTCGACACCCAGTATGCCACCATCCGGGCAAAGCCGGCAGCGGAAGAATATATCAGACACAATTACCGCGAAGGATGGAAATTATGATCATAACACCTAAAACATAAAATAAAATGAAAAACACATTAATGATGATCCTGGCTGTTTCGGTTTTGTTCGTTGCCTGCAACAACCAGGGAACACAAAAACAAGAAGTGGTAGTGGTAGAAGACGGACAAAAGCCAAACACCCTTAGCAAACAGGAACTGGAAAATGGATGGATCCTGATGTTTAACGGGCTGACTTCCGATGGATGGCGTTCATACAACGGCGACAACTTTCCCGAAAACGGATGGGAAGTTGTTGACAGAACCCTGCACGTGATTGGTTCGGGAAGGGGTGAAGCCGGTGGTGGTGGCGACATCCTTTTCGACCGCAAATTCGGCAACTTTGAGCTTACCCTTGAGTGGAAAGTCTCAGAGGGCGGAAACAGCGGGATCTTTTACCTGGCGCAGGAGATCCCCGGGGAGCCGGTCTGGAAAAATGCCCCTGAAATGCAGATCCTCGACAACGAAAAACACCCCGATGCCACCCTTGGCATTAACGGAAACAGGGCCGCCGGGGCCTTATATGATATGATCCCCGGAATAGCCGAAGCCGTAAAACCTGCCGGTGAATGGAACCTTGCCCGCATAATGGTATACAAGGGAACCGTGGTGCACAGCATGAACGGCGAAAATGTTCTTGAGTACCACCTCTGGACTGACGAATGGAAGGACCTGGTAGCCAACAGCAAATTCAGGGATTATGAACACTTTATGAATCCTGCTCCTGAAGGCTATATCGTGTTGCAGGACCACGGGGATGATGTGTGGTTCAGGAACATCAAGATCCGCGAATTATAGCGGGTTCAAACCTTTTCCGGTATGCCCCGGATGGAAATCATCCATCACATCGCAAATTTTATATACAGCATATCGAATCGAAAAAAAAACCCCGCAGGATCAGCGGGGTTTTTTTTAGGGTGGTGCCACTCGGAATCGAACCAAGGACACACGGATTTTCAGTCCGTTGCTCTACCTACTGAGCTATGGCACCCTTTTCGGAGGTGCAAAGATAAAACAGAAAATCAATTTCTGAAACCTTTTTGTTAATTTTGATATAACTTATTTTAAAACAGTAATTTGAACCTTTACGAATTGTTCATAACTGTTTATTTTTAACACCTCACCCTTATATTTTACCTACTTTTGCAAGATGTTTCCAACAGAGGTTCAGTATGAGGCTGGTGGTTGATATTGGCAATACCCTTGTTAAGGCTGCGGTTTTTGACCGGGAAGAGATCGTATTTATTGATAAAAGGGGGAATATAGACCTGAACCTTATTCACAGGATCAGCGGGCTTTATCCCCGGATAAAATCAGCAATTTTTGCCTCTGTGAGACAAATCCCCGAAGGAATGCTGTCGGGGCTAAACAATATCATGCCGGTTCTGCAGCTCGGTGAAGACACCCCCGTACCCCTGAAAATCCTGTATGAAAACCGTTCCGGCCTTGGTGCCGACAGAATGGCTGCAGCAGTAGCGGCAAAGCATTTATTCCCGGAAACAAACACCCTTGTTATCGGTGCCGGAACCTGTATCACCTATGATATTACCAATGCAAGCGGTCATTACCTCGGGGGAGCGATCAGTCCCGGTATGGGCATGCGATATAAAGCCCTGCATAATTTTACCGACAAACTGCCGTTATTAGAAGCCGGGAAAGAGCCTGCCCTGACCGGCAATTCAACCGAAGCATCCATACATTCAGGCATCATTAACGGCATAGGGGCAGAAATTGACGGGATGATCGACAAGTATAAACAGCATTATGAAAATTTAACAATAATTTTAAGTGGCGGCGACCTCGAATATTTTGATAAAAAGCTAAAAAATAACATCTTTGCAATCCCCAATATTGTCTTAACCGGCCTGAATATAATTTTGAAATTTAATGATCAAAGCTAACGCCAACCTTTTTATTTTTCTTTGCATGTTCTTGCTCCTGACAGGCAGCAGGGCTCCGGCACAAACAGGGTTCAGCTCCCCTTATTCCCGATACGGGGTTGGTGAATTATGGTCGAATAATTACAGTTCCGTATTATCTCCCATGGGAAATACCGGGATTGCCATCAGGAGCGAGCGCTTTATAAATATTAAAAACGCTGCCTCATATACAGCATTTGATTCAACTTCATTTTTGTTTGACCTGGCCGGAACAGCCATGTTCAAAACACTTAAAAGCGAAAATATCAGTCAGGAATCCGATTATGCATCGCTTGGTTATGTACTTTTTGGCACCCCTGTTACCAAATGGTGGCGCGCAAGTTTTGGACTGATCCCTTTCAGCAATGTCGGTTACAATGTATTTCAGGATAAGGAAATTGATGATATTGGCCGGACAAGGTTTACCAATGAAGGGAGTGGCGGGTTAAACCAATTTCATTTCGGAAATGGTTTCCGCATTACGCCAAAACTTTCGGTTGGGATCAATGCCTCCTATGTATGGGGACTGATCATGCAAAGGCAGCGGGTTACCTTTCCCGATTCCCTTTCAATGATCAGCACCCGTATTGATAATATTGATCATGTTTCTGATTTCATTTTTAACATTGGCATACAATATTTTACAAAGGTCGGAGAAGAATTGGAACTGGGCCTGGGAGCCGTTTTTGATCCCCCGATCGATCTGTATTCGACCAGAAAATATGTCGGGATCAATTATTTTGGCGGCCCGGACAATATAGAGCTTTCGCGCGATACCGTTGTTTATGTCCCATCCACCAAAGGTGTGTTTAAATTCCCCCCCGGATTCGGCGCCGGGGTTTCATTACGGAAATTTGACCAATTCCTTGTCAGCTTTGATGTAAACTGGGGTAATTGGAAGAATTTTGAATCTTACGGAAAAAACGACTCTCTCCAAAACAGCCTTTCCTTTCATATTGGCGGTGAATATATTCCAAAACATAATAGTATATCATCTTACTGGCAAAGAGTATATTACCGCTTGGGTTTCCGGTATGAAAATACCTATCTCAAGATCAATAACCAATCGATTTCCGAGTTTGGTATAAGTTTTGGACTTGGATTACCGTTTAAACGTTCTAAATCAATGGTAAATCTGGCTTTTGAATTTGGCAACATGGGTACGCTTAAAAAAGACCTCGTTCAGGAAAATTATATTAAATTTACATTCGGTCTGACTATACAGGAAAGATGGTTCATTAAACCGAAATACAGATAATACTAAATACTCATTAAAATGAAAACAAGATTCATATTTCTTTTTTTAGTAATGATAATGACAACGGGCTTGTTGTTTCAGGTCCCGGTGCAGGCGCAAAAACCATCAAAATTCGGGGCTACACCGGAAGACAGCCTGAATTGCATCATGAATCTTTCCCTTTATACCGAATTCTATAAACAGTGGAAAAACAGCGATTATAAGAATACTTCCGTTAAAGATGCCTATGGACCATGGAGAAAAGTTTTTATGATCTGTCCCGGTATCAGGCTCAGCACCTATGTCGACGGAGTTAGGATGCTATCACACTTTATAAAAATTGAAAAAGACGAAATCCGGAAAAACGCATATATCGATACCCTGATGCTCTTGTACGACAACCGAATCGAATATTTTAACAAAGAAGGATTCGTTTTGGGCAGAAAAGGTGTGGATCTGTATACACTCAGAAATAAGGATTTCGCAAAAGCATATGATATTCTTTACCGATCGGTAGAGCTGGAAGGCGATCAATCGTTCCCTGATGTACTGGTATTCCTGATGCGGGCATCCAAAAAGATGGTGGAAGAAAACAAAGCCTCCGAAGACATCATTTTTGACAATTACGACATCTGCAGTAAGATCATTGAAAGCAACCTTGAAGCCAGCGCAGGCGATACACGCAGCACGGCCAACTGGGAAAACGTGAAAAGCAATATTGATCTGATCTTTGAGCCTTTTGCCCATTGCGAAGCCATTATAAACATCTATTCAAAAAAATTCAAGGAAAATCCCGAAGATCTTAAAATGCTTAAAAAGCTGACCCGCCTGCTCGACAAGAAAAAATGCACAGAGGATCCGCTTTATTTTCAGGCTACGGTAAAATTGTACGAGCTTGAACCTTCACCGGAATCAGCCTTTCTGATCGGCAAAATGTACCTTAAAAACCTTGAATACAGCAAAGCCGTCGAATACCTGAAAGAAGGGGAAAAACTTGACGACAGTGATGACCGGGCCGACAGTTATCTTTTTCTGGCTGAATGTTACAGGAACCTCAATAACTTCAGCCTCGCCAAAACCTATGCCCTGAAAAGCATCGGGGAACGACCCGACAACGGAAACCCGTACATCATGATTGGTGACATGTATGCCGCAAGCAATAAGATATGCGGCAGCAATGAACTTGAAAAGAAGGCCGTTTATTGGGTTGCGGTTGACAAATACATGAGGGCTAAACAGGTTGACCCGGAAATTGCAGAGGTGGCCAACGCACGCATCAGAGCCTATTCGGTATATTTTCCACAAACGGAAGAGATCTTTTTTCACAACCTGCACGAAGGTGATGAATTTATCGTTGAATGCTGGATTAACGAAAAAACACTGGTCAGGGCAGCCAGGTCAAACTAAACTCGCAAAAATTGAAAGGGTTTTTCAGAAATTCTCACAATAATATTTTTCCGGCTCTGCTGCTTATCCTGATATTGCTATCATTATTGTTAAACGGGGGATGCAGGAACAAACTGAGTGAAATTGCCGCATTTGATATTAATGATACGCTTCCCGATGTAACGGCTAAAAATGTTGCGTTTACTTACAGTGATTCGGCCGAAGTACAGGTAATGTTATCGGGGCCACTTATGTATGCATATAACGGAAAAGAACCCTATACTGTTTTTCCCGAAGGGTTTCGGGTAAATTTCTATGATTCCCTGTTTCAGATAACAACTACCATTACCGGAAATTACGGCATTCATTACCATGAAAAGAAAATGATGGAGGCGCGTGAAAATGTGGTTGTTACAAATTATGAAACAGGAGAAGTACTGAATACCGAAGAACTGATCTGGGACAGGGTTAAGAAAATGATCTTTTCCAATAAATTTGTAAAAATCACTTCAGACGATGGGGTATTGTTCGGTGACGGGCTGGAGGCGGAACAGGATTTTTCAAAACGCCGCATCATAAACCCCTCCGGAGAAATAGAAGTAAAAGACGATGATTGAACCTGCTTATATCAAATCTTCATGGGTATTGGACTGATCATCATATTAAGCTTATTGCTGTCTGCTTTTTTTTCGGGAATGGAAATCGCCTTTGTAACTTCCAATAACCTGAAGATCGAACTCGACAAAAGCAAGGGTAAACTTTCGGGAAAAATCCTGTCAAGATTTAACCAAAACCCCTCTTACCTGATCGGAGCACTGCTGTTGGGTAATAATATCGCCCTGGTCATATATGGAATCGGGATGGCGGTTCTGCTGGAACCCTTTATCGTGGGCATATTACCACCCTACCTCTCTTCGGAATTCATCATCCTGCTGCTGCAAACACTCATTGCAACACTGATAATCTTATTTACAGCCGAATTCCTTCCAAAAGTACTTTTCAGAATACATTCCAATACCATACTGAATTTTTTTGCCATACCCGTATTCCTGTTCTATTACGCCTTTTTTCCAATTATTTTCATTTTTACGGGATTATCGGCATGGTTGCTCCGTTTGTTCTTCGGCATCAAAACACTCGAACAATCCTATGTATTTTCCCATATCGACCTGAATGATTTCATTAAACGTTTTGCCGAAGAAAAAACTTCCCGGGGTACGGTAAGCCAGGAAATTCAAATGGTTCAGAATGCGCTTGATTTTAGAAATGTCAAACTGCGGGCTTGTATGGTTCCCAGGCTGGAAATAGTTGGTGTAGAAGAAAATGAAAGCATGGTGAACCTGAAAAAGTTATTTGCCGAAACCGGATTTTCCAAAGTCCTTATTTTTAAGAAAACCATTGATAATATCATCGGTTACGCACATGTTTCTGATATGTTCAAAAACCCGAAAGATATACAATCCGTCAAGCGATCAGTGTTTTTCGTGCCCGAAACCATGTTTGCAAACGACGTGCTCAGAATGTTTTTTAAACAACACAAAAGCATCGCTGTTGTCGTTGACGAATTTGGAGGAACGGCCGGGATCGTGACCATGGAAGATATTATGGAAGAAATATTTGGAGAGATCGACGATGAATATGACGATGATGAGCTTACAGAAAAGGAAACAGCCCCCGGCGAATACATATTTTCAGGCAGACTGGAAATTGATTACCTGAATGAAAAATATGAACTGGGCCTGCCCCAATCTGATGATTATGAAACAATTGCGGGTTTTATCCTGAACAACCACGAAAGTATCCCCGATTTAAAGGAAGAGATCATTATCGGTAATTTTATTTTTACCATCCTGCAGGCCCGTGAAAACCGCATCGACCTGGTACGCTTAAAAATCAATTGATTTTACTCCCCATTCCAATTTTAATTATACCTTTGCACATTCAAAAAAACTAGAGAAATGGCAGTAATTGGATATATAAGAAAACATTCGGCAATTGCAGTTATTTTGGTTGGTATATCACTGGCTGCATTTTTGGTCGGACCAAACCTGATCGACTGGTTTCAAAATGTTCTCGGTTATAACACCGGTCCCGGCTCCAGGCGTGAAGTAGGGATTGTGGATGGTGAAAGTATTTCATTGATCGAATTTGAAAACCTGAGCAATAAAAATGTTGAACTGCAAAAGGTCAACCAGCAGAAAAACGACCTCACTTCCGAAGATATTTATGTGATAAAGGATCAGACCTGGCAGCAACGCGTCAGGGAAATACTGATGCAAAACGAGTATGAGGAACTGGGTATGAAGGTTACCGTAAATGAAATGGACGACCAGCTTATGGGCCCCAATCCGCACCCGCTAATCAGGCAATATTTTGTCAATGAAAACGGACAATATGACCCACTTCTTGTTAGGCAATACATGCAAAACCTCAGTCGCATGACGCCAAACGACCGGGCCCAATGGGAAAACTTTAAGCAGTATATCTATCAGGACAGACTCAACAACAAATACAACAACCTGATTATTAAAAGTTTTTACTTTCCTGAAAAACTGGCCGAAGTTGAATACCACAACAATGCCGATATCATTGAAGCCCGTTATGTAGCCCCAAAATATACGGAAACCGATGATAACCTTGTTCCGGAATCAACAGAAAAACAATACAAGGAATATTTTGAAGAGAATAAGCACCGCTATACGCAGAATGCTTCACGCGATATTGAATTTGTCGTTTTTAACATTGTTCCTTCCGACGAGGATCTTCTTGCAATTGAAAAAGAAACGCATGACATTTTCAAAGACTGGACCTATGCCAATGACCCCGGCCGCTTTGTGAACAATATTCCGGGTAATCGTTACGACAGTGCCTGGTATGGCAGGGGAGAGCTTTCTCTTTTTATTGATTCACTGATGTTTGCCGCTGATATCGGAATTTTTGTCGAGCCATATAAGGAAGGTCCGGCATGGCATATGGCCAGACTCATGGACAGGCAAATGCGTCCTGATTCGGCAAGCGCTGAACACATTCTGATCGCCTATAGTGAAGCCTTCAGGGCCAACCCCAACCTGAAACGTACCAGGGAAGAAGCACAGGCTTTGGCCGACAGCATTTATCAGGTAATCAGAAGAAACCCCGGGAAACTCCCCGAACTTGCCATCAGCCTGTCCGACGATGGATCAGCCGCAAATAATGCCGGTAACCTGGGATGGTTCCAGGACGGAGAAATGGTACATTCATTCAACGAAACTGCCATCAAAGGGAAAAAAGGTGACATAAAATTAGTCGAATCACCTTTTGGATTTCATGTGATCCATGTAACCGATCAGGCCAAACCCACCATGAAAGTGAGGGTTGCACAAATTGAAGTGCCCATTGAATTCACTACCGAAACCCATGATGAGTATTACCGGATCGCAGCTCGTTTTGCCGGGGAAAACACCACAAAGGAAAAATTTGACCAGGCGGTGATCGACCAGGGACTCGAAAAACGTGAGGCTACATTTCTCAGAGAAATGCAACTTGATCTTCCTACATTTACCAATACCAGGCAAATCATTCGTTGGGTATTCTGGGACGACAGGAAGGTTGGCGATGTTTCACCCCTTTTCGATACCGGCAAACAACTTTTTGTAGTTGTTTATACCGGCAGCAGGGAAGACGGTATTGTTCCCTACGACGACATGAAAGACCGGCTGGTTAACAACCTGAAAAATGAAAGAAAAGCCGAGTATATCATTTCACGGATTGAAGAAATGGGAGCATATGACCTTTCGGACATTGCAGAAGCTTTCAATACAAAAGTAGATACGCTGACAGGTTTTTCCTTCAATTCAAGGAACATCCCTGGTTACGGCACCGAGCATCAGGTGATTGGAAGGCTGTTTACATACGAAGAAGGAGAAAACACAGGCCCCATCAAAGGCAATGCCGGTGTATTCGTTGCCGAGATCGATCATAAATATGAAGCCCCCGAACTGGGCAATTACAATGCTTATGTGAATCAAAAAAAGGCTGATTTTGAACAACGCGTTCAAAATAATTTTGCTTATAAAGCCATTGAAAATACTGCCAGCATTAAAGATTTCAGGAGATATTACTACTAATAATCCGTTGCTGATATAATCAAAAGGCATTCCCCGGAGTGCCTTTTTTTTATGCATTCATACGCATGGCCTCAACAGGATCGAGACGTGAAGCCATCAGTGCCGGAATATAGCCTGCAATCAATCCAATTATGGAAGATGTCCCTACGCCAAGCATAACCTTACCCATTGTAAGCGTGATCTCAAACCCCAGTAACTGGCTACCGAAATATGTACCTGCAAAAACAAGCAGTAAACCCATGCTTCCACCCAAAACTGACAGAATCACTGCTTCAAAAAGAAATTGAACGAGGATAAAAAACTTTTTGGCTCCGAGAGATTTTTGTATCCCGATGATATTGGTCCTTTCCCTGACAGAAACAAACATGATATTGGCAATTCCGAATCCGCCAACGATCAGTGAAAATCCGCCAATGATCCAGCCCACAATCGCAATGATCCCGAACAACTGATCAAAACCCCTGGAAATGATATCGGTTTCGTTAATCGCGAAATTGTTTTCGGCAGAAGGCTTCAGCTTGCGCACCGATCTCAGTACACCGGTAAGTTCATCCATCAGCTCCTGATTTGATACAGATGGTTTTGCCCTTACCACGATGGTAGATGAAAGGCGCTTTATATCCAACACATTCCTGGCATAATTCATTGGGATGATCACTTGTTTGTCGGAGGAATTTCCAAAAAGATCTTCCCCTTCCTTTTTCAATACCCCGATCACTTCCAGTTTCTGGTTAAAAACCTTTACCTTCCTGCCTACCGGTTCAAGGATATTGAAGAGGTTTTCGGCAATCTCCGCCCCGAGGATGATCACATTTTTGCCTGTTGAGGATTCTATCGGGGTAAAATACCGGCCATTGGCAATCTCCATTGGCATGATGTTCGCAAAATCGTGGGTGATGGCCAGAACGGGTACGTCTTCAATCCTGTTGCCAAGATAATGAACCGTCCTGCTTACATTGACAAACATAGCCCCGCCTTCTGCCGCCTGACTTCTTCTTTGGATCTCGCGCAGGTCATTCAAATCAGGTTCGGGGCGCTGATAGTATTTCCACCAGGGGTAATCGCCTCCCATGGCCCAGGGATATTTTTGGATGAACAGCACATTACTGCCCAGTGAATCTATGCCTTTTCGCATCGACTTTTCAAGCGAATCAAAAACCGTGAGAACACTGATGATGGAAAAGATGCCGATGGTAATGCCAAGCAATGTAAGAATGGTTCTGGTTTTATTTACCATCAGTTCATGCCTGGCAAAAATCAAACTTTCCCTTAACAACCGGAGGAAGATCATTGTAATACGTGCTATAACAAAATGTAAACTTAGTCAAATACTTTTAAAAATATGCATTAAATTTGGAGATTCTGTATTCTAAAACATTGTAAAACAAATTTCAGGGGTGAAAAGAATTAAGAATGCCTTAATTTCTGTTTTTCATAAGGAGCGATTGGATGAAATTGTTTCCCTGCTCAGGCAGTTTGAGGTTGATATTTTCTCAACCGGAGGCACCTATGAATATATTGCCGGGCTTGGTGTTCCCGTAAACAGCGTTGAATCGCTAACCACTTACCCTTCTATTCTCGGGGGCAGGGTTAAAACCTTACATCCCAAGATCTTTGGCGGAATTCTTTGCCGGCGGGACCTGTCACAGCATATGCAACAATTACAGGAATACGAAATACCTGAGATTGATCTTGTTATTGTCGACCTGTATCCCTTCGAAGAAACTGTTGCAAAAAAAGGAACGGAACAAGATATCATCGAAAAAATCGATATCGGGGGTATTTCCCTGATCCGCGCCGCTGCAAAGAATTTTCAGGATGTGTTGATCGTTCCGGCCATGGATCATTATGATGAATTTATCGGCCTTCTTAAGGAAAAAAAGGGGTTAACGGATATTTCCGACAGAAAGAGGTTTGCCGTATATGCTTTTGATGTTTCTTCCCATTACGACACACAGATCCATCATTACCTGTCGGAGGGAAAACACGAATCTTTCAAGGCAAGTTATACCATTCACAAAAAATTGCGGTATGGCGAAAATCCTCATCAGCAGGCCTGTTTTTACGGGAACCTCCACGAAATATTCGAACAGCTTCAGGGCAAGGAGATATCCTATAATAATCTTGGCGATCTGGATGCCGCCATTACCCTGATCAGTGAATTTACCGAAACCACCTTTGCCATCCTCAAACACAACAATGCCTGTGGCCTTGCCAGCCGGCCTGTACTGAAGGATGCCTGGAATGCTGCCCTGGCAGGAGATCCTGTTTCAGCTTTCGGAGGTGTTCTGGTATGTAACGTTCGCGTTGACGCTGATACAGCCACTGAGATCAATAAATTATTTTTTGAGATCATTTTGGCCCCGGCATACGAAGAAAAGGCCCTGGACATTCTGAGGGGAAAAAAGAACAGGATCATTTTACAAAGTAAAGCACATACTTTACCACCTAAATGTTTCCGTTCACTTTTAAACGGGATAATAGAACAGGGCCGCGACATGAAAACAGAAGGGACTGATGATCTGGAACCTGTCAGCAACAGAAGGCCTTCTGAAAAAGAAAAGGAGGACATGGTATTTGCCAACATCATTGTAAAGCATACCAAATCAAATGCTATTGTGCTGGCAGCCAACAAACAACTTTTGGCAAGCGGAATCGGGCAAACCAGCCGGGTAGATGCACTCAAACAGGCTATTGCAAAAGCCACGGAAACAGGATTTGAACTCCACGGGGCCGTGATGGCTTCAGACGCGTTCTTTCCCTTTGCCGATTCGGTTGAAATTGCACACAAGGCCGGTATTACCGCGGTAATACAACCCGGCGGATCGGTCAGGGATCAGGAATCAATTGACTATTGCAATAAAAACAACATTGCCATGGTTTTTACAGGGATACGACATTTCAAACATTAATTATTAAATATATGGGACTATTCTCGTTTTTCACAAAAGAAATTGCCATTGATCTTGGAACCGCCAATACGATCATCATATACAACGATAAAGTAGTAGTTGACGAACCGTCGATCGTTGCGATCGAGCGTAATACAGGAAAGATCATCGCCGTTGGTAAACGGGCCATGATGATGCACGGCAAAACACATGAAAACATCAAAACCATCCGGCCTTTGCGCGACGGGGTTATTGCCGACTTTCAATCGGCTGAATATATGATCAGGGAAATGATCAAAATGATCTTTCCACGCAAAACCATGTTTCCTCCGGCACTAAAAATGGTCATCTGCATCCCGTCAGGGATCACCGAGGTGGAAGAACGGGCAGTAAAGGATTCGGCCGAACAGGCCGGAGCCAAAGAAGTGAAACTGATCCATGAGCCCATGGCAGCAGCCATTGGTATCGGGATCGACGTTCTGGAGCCAACCGGCAATATGGTGATTGACATTGGCGGCGGGACCAGCGAAATTGCTGTAATCGCACTGGGCGGCATTGTGAACAACAAGTCGATCAGGATCGCCGGTGATGATTTTACTTACGACATTATCGAATACATGCGAAAACAGCATAACATCAATATCGGGGAGAGAACGGCAGAGCGGATCAAGATCGAAGTGGGCGCTGCCATCACCGATCTTGATAACCCGCCCGAAGATTATGCCGTACACGGAAGGGATATGCTTACCGGCATCCCGAAGGAAATCACCGTTAACTACGCTGAAATCGCCAATGCCCTTGATAAATCAATATCCAAGATCGAAGCCGCCGTTCTGAATGCCCTTGAAATGACCCCGCCCGAACTTTCGGCCGACATTTACCGCACAGGCATTTATCTTGCCGGGGGCGGTTCGATGCTGCGGGGCCTCGATAAAAGGCTTCACCTGAAAACCAAACTGCCTATTCATGTTGCTGAAGACCCGCTCAGGGCGGTAGCAAGGGGAACGGGCATTGCATTGAAGAACTTTGATAAATTCACATTCCTGATCAAATAAACCTGATTGGGAATGAGAAGAATGTTGAACACCTTAATGGCCGGGCCATGAAATTCCTGTTCTTATTCCTGAAGAAACAGTATTTCTTTTTTTTGTTCGTAACGCTCGAACTGCTGGCCTTTGTAATCCTTGCCAATCATAACAATTACCAGAAAAGAAGCATTATAGGATCAACCAATATCATCGCGGCATCGATTCATTCAGCATATGCTTCCGTTACTGATTATTTCTTCCTGAAAGAAGCCAACCGCCAGCTCAATGCCGAAAACGCCCGCCTGAAGCAATTTGAATCCTTCATGTCCAATCATGCCGATTCTTTATCTGGTTTCTTTGATGATACTACTCTTTTCTTCATCCCCGCCAGGGTGATCAGCAACAGTACACAAAACCGGAATAATTATATCATGATCAACAAGGGCCGGCTCCAGGGTGTGGAAAAAGAAACTGGTTTGCTTTCCCCATCGGGCGTTGCCGGTATTATTATTGAAGTATCCCGGCACCACGCCCTGGCTATTTCGTTGCTGCATAAAGATGCCCGCATTAGTGCGAAACTCAAAAGCAACGGTCAGCTTGTTAATGTTTCGTGGGATGGGGCCGATTACCGGACAGGACTGGTTGAAGACATCCCTGCCCACATTATACCCAAAACCGGCGATACGGTGATCACAAGCGGATATTCATTCATATTTCCCGAAAATATTACAATTGGCACCATCGGAGAACAGGTTTATACCGGCGGCAACCTGAATACTGCCCGGATCCGCTTTTCAACCGACTTTAACAAGTTATTCCATGTTTACGTAACCGGCAATATAATCACACAAGAAATCGACAGCCTGAAACAAATAATGATCAATGAATAAACCATTGTTTCATAATATATTTCGTTTTCTGATCCTGGTGTTCATCCAGGTCTTTGTGCTGAACAATATCAGAATCAACGGGTATATTAACCCGCAATTATATATTCTTTTCATTCTTTTGCTACCCTTTCAAACCCCCGGCTGGTTATTGCTGATCTCTTCCTTTTTCCTGGGTTTAAGCATCGATATGTTTACGCACACCCCCGGCATGCATGCTGCCGCCTCTGTATTTACAGCCTTCAGCAGACCGGGTGTGATCAGGCTGCTGACGGGTCCCAGGCCAATTGAACCCGATATGCAACCCGGTATAGGCGATATGGGGTTCAGATGGTTCTTTTTATATGCCTTCATCCTTACCCTTCTTCACCATCTGCTTTTATTCTACATAGAAATTTTCCGCTTTTCTGAATTTTTTCAAACCCTTTACAGGGCCCTGCTTAGCAGTCTTGCCACATTATTGCTGATCCTGCTGGTTGGATTCCTTTTCCTCAAAATAAAGAAATAAAAATAGTTTTTATCTACCTTTATTTTATAACAATATGTCGATATTTAAATACAAGCGGGAAATTGACCATTACCTGATAAATATTATTTATAAACCCTTAATGATCCCTGATGATGAAAAAAATAGTTTTACTCCTGTTGCTCAGCCTTTTCATGATTTCCTGCCTAAGTGAAAAAAAGGAAATCCAATATGTGATTAATGTAAACCTCGACACCCTCGTTGACGGTTATGCCTATTTACAATCCCGAAGTGACGGTGAATGGGTAAAAATCGATTCGGCATTGATAAATCAGACTTCTTTTTCTTTTTCGGGAAATGCTGATTTTCCGGTAATGCAATATATATATATCGAAAAACTGAAAAGAAATATCCCTGTTTTTACAGATGAGGGAGAAATTATAATACGCGTTAACGGAAATGACCCGGCCACAACGATCATTGAAGGATCGGCAGCCCATGAACAATACGAAGCCTTCCTGGCAGAAAGCAGGCGCTACGATAGGGTGATCCGTGAAATTTACCAGGATCTTAAAAAGGCCAGGGAATCGGGCGATAAAGTCATGCAAGACAGCATCGAAAAATTGCTTGACGAAGCCTGGGGCGGGCAGCAGGAATATATCAGGGATTATGTTTTTGAATACAATAATTCTTCGGTTTCACCCTATATCGCTTACAGCTATTCTTATTCATGGACCCTGGAAGATCTTGAAAGAATTGCAGGAAATTTTTCATCAGATCTGTATTCATCACCCGATTATCAGCGGATCATGGATCGTATTGCCGTGTTGAAAAAAGTGGCTGTCGGGCAACCTCTGACCGATTTTGTCATGAAAGATACCAGTGGTACAGATATCAGGTTATCGGAAATCAGTAAGGGAAAATACTTATTGGTTGATTTCTGGGCTGCCTGGTGTGGCCCCTGCAGGGCCGAAAATCCAAATATTGTAGCCTGTTACAGGGATTTTTATTCAAAAGGTTTTGATGTGCTCGGGGTTTCGTTCGATGATAACCGCGAACAATGGATAAAGGCCATTCATGACGACAGCCTGGCATGGCATCATGTTTCAGATCTTCAGGGCTGGAAAAATGAAGCCGGACGATTATACGGCATTCGGTCAATTCCTTCGAGCGTGTTATTGGATCCTGACGGGCTTATCATCGAAAAAAACCTTCGCGGTGAAGATCTGCGAAAAAAACTTAAAGAATTAATGCCTTAACGATATTCACGGGATGTTTTTTATTCAAAATCAATATTGCGGTGGGCTCCGTCGCAATACGGTTTGTTTTTTGAATGCCCGCAACGGCACAGGTATACATCCTGATTGCTTTCAACAACGGAACCATCTGTATTAACAATGGTGTTTGCCCCTTTTATCACATAAGGCCCCTTTTTAAGAATTTCTATTTTCATAAATGTCGGATTTTTTGTTACATCTATTTTTTCCAAACAAATCACCGGACTTTTTGTTTAGGCATGGTTTTCTTTCCAAAGCATATTAAATGACTGGCGAGCCGGGCGTGGGAGATCACGCCGTTTTTTCCAGTTATTTCCGGCCATCCTGTTCAGGGCGTAATTACGTAACCGATAATTGCCCATATTCATTCTTTTTCGTTTGAGTAGAGCCCATTTCATGACTTTCATCATGCGTTTTTCATTTTTCTGCACAAATCCACTACTGACCATTTCGTTGCGGTTCAAAAGCAATAACATATGCAGCGGAATAAGAACCGGGCATACTTCCGTACAGGCACCACAAAGTGTCGAGGCAAAACTCAGATGACCATATTCGGCCATTCCCTTAAGATGTGGAGAAATCACTGAACCGATGGGGCCCGAATAAACCGTTTGATATGCATGTCCGCCAATGGTCCTGTACACCGGGCATATGTTTAAACAGGCTCCGCAACGGATACAGGAAAGCGCCACCCTTTGCCGTTCGTTTTTAAGAATTTCCGTACGCCGGTTATTAAGCAATACCACGTACATTTCCCTGGGTCCATCCGTTTCATTGTTCCTTCGCGGTCCGCTTAGAATTGAATTATAAGCTGTAATATTCTGGCCCGTTCCATACGAAGCAAGCAATGGCCAGAAAAGGTCCAGATCCGTAATGGATGGGATCAGTTTTTCGATACCCGCAATCACGATATGAATTTGCGGAAAAGAAAAAGACATCATTCCGTTTCCTTCATTTTCGGTAATGGCAACAGATCCAGTATCAGCGATCAGGAAATTTGCTCCGCTGATCCCGATTCCGGCATCTGTAAACCGGTTTCTTAATTGTTTACGTACAAAACCGGTAATTTTTTCGGGACTGCTGTTTCTTTCAAGATCAAATAAATTTGAGAATAACTCCGCAACGTTTTCCTTTGATTTTTGCATAATGGGGGTTACTATGTGATAAGGTTTTTCCCCCGATAACTGGGCAACATATTCTCCCAGGTCTGTTTCTGTTACCTGTACTCCGGCTTCTTCAAGTACATCGTTTACACCGATTTCTTCGGTGGTCATCGATTTTGATTTAACAATTGATTTTATATTATTTTTTTCGGCAATCTGTAAGATTTCCTTTACCGCATGGGTTGCATCCTGCGCCCAGATAACTTTTCCACCCCTTTGGGTAAAATTTGATTCGAATTCGATCAGGTATTTTTCGAGTTCATTGATGGTTTTATATTTTAAATGTGCTGCCCTTTTTCGCGCCAGCTCCGGATTAATGAATTGTTTATGGCCCCGTATAACTGCTTCATGATATTTCACGATATTATATTTCAATATCGCACGGTGGTTTTTGTCAAAACCCATCTTATTTGAATCGGATAAGAATTTGCTTTTTAATTCCCCCATCTTATCGCCCATTAAAACTTTTTGGATATTTTGCGTACCCGTTCCAGATGTCTTTCACCCTCGAATGGTGTTTTTAAAAACACTAAAACCATTTCCAATGCTTTTCTTTTTCCGATAAACCTTCCCGGTAAAGAAAGAATATTTGCATCATTATGAAGCCTTGCAAGTTTGGCAAGTTCAACAGTCCAGCATAATGCTGCCCGTATCCCCGGATATTTATTTGCTGTCATTTGTGCTCCGTTTCCACTACCGCATATAATAATACCCATATTGTATTTACCGTCGTTTACTGCTTTTGCCAATGGATGAATAAAATCAGGATAATCAACACTTTCATTGCTGTACGTACCCATATCCGATATTTTGTATCCTTGTTCTTCCAGCTTTCTTTTTAAATATTCTTTCATATCAAACCCACCATGATCAGCGGCAATCGGTATTATCATTTCAACTTTTTTCATACATCCCTTTTTTTACAAAATTAGGTAATTTTATCCCCCATGATCATCCGTTCATAGCATTCGATTTAAACAGTAAATAAATAACAAAACTTTGTTAATAAAACAGTAATAATTTTTCCCGTTTGTCGATGAATGATCTTTTAAGCCTTAAAGTGTGTTTTTATCATTTTTTTTCATCAAAAATGAACACTTAATTATTAAAGAAACAGCTCTAAAATTTCAACAACCATTGTTTATACGGTTTTGTTAATAATTACATAGATAATTATTATAAAATAATTTACAGATCTAAATCGTATAAAATATTGTTAATAATAATGAATTTTTGTATTATGCAAAAAATATGACTAAAAGTTTTTAAAAGATTTAACAGGATATATATAATATAAAACAAAATATTTTTAAAATATTAATTATAAAGAATTGTTAAGAACAAAACACATGGATTATAAAAACAGCATATTGAAATTAAAAAAAGAAAAAAATGCAATTATTCTTGCACATTATTATCAGATTCCGGAAATCCAGGATATTGCTGATTATGTAGGCGACAGCCTGGGATTGTCGCAACAGGCTTCCCAGGCTCATGTTGATCTGATCGTATTTGCAGGTGTTCATTTTATGGCTGAAACAGCCAAGATACTGAGTCCGGAAACAAAGGTCGTATTACCTGATACTGAAGCAGGCTGTTCTTTGGCAGATTCCTGTACGCCTGAAGAATTCAGCGCTTTTAAAGAAAAATACTCCGGGCATATCGTTATTTCCTATATCAATTGCAGTGCTGCCATAAAAACCATGTCGGATGTGATCTGTACTTCAGGCAATGCCATACAAATAGTAGAATCTTTTCCAAAGGAACAAAAGATCATATTTGCCCCCGATAAAAACCTGGGTGCCTATATTAACAGTGTTACCGGGCGTGAAATGGTATTATGGGATGGTACCTGTGAAGTACATGACGTTCTTACCACTGAAGCAATCATCAAATTAAAAATTGAAAATCCGGATGCGAAGCTCATTGCCCATCCCGAGTGTAAGGCCCCTGTATTGGAAATAGCAGATTTTATCGGATCCACAACAGCCTTGTTGAATTTTGCCAAAACAAACCCTGCAAAAAAATATATTGTTGCCACTGAAACAGGCTTGTTGCATCAAATGAAGAAAGATTCGCCTGAAAAAGAATTTATTATTGTTCCTGCCGATGAAAGTTGTGCCTGTAATGATTGTCCATACATGAAAATGAATACCTTAGAGAAGCTTTATCGTTGTATGGCATACGAAAAACCGGAAATTATACTTGATCTGAAAACCATTGAACTGGCCGGAAAACCAATTGAAAGAATGTTGGAAATATCCAGGAAACTGAATCTCATTAAATAATAGAACAGGTATTGATAAGAATTAAGAAATGAAAAAACGATTGTTTGCATCGATTGTTTTATGCGTTTTTCTGTGTATTTTTCTATTTGGACAGGAAGAAAACCTCTCTGACGGATTTCATGTTTTTTATCATCAAAACGGGACAAAAAGCAGTGAAGGACATATCCGTGACGGCAAACCGGAAGGATACTGGAAAACATACAGTGAAGAAGGCATCCTTTTATCGGAAGGAAACCGGAAAAACCATCTTCTCGACAGTATCTGGAAATTTTATGATGATAACGGAAATTTAAAAATGACCATCCATTACCTTGAAGGGGAAAAGAATGGTTTAAGGATCACTTACAGGGAGGATGGTATTGTTGAAGAAGAATTTATTCATGACCTGAAACAGGGATATACTTATCATTATTACCCTAACGGGAAAATCAGGCGAAGTATTCCGTTTGTTAACGGATTGGAAGAAGGAACTGCCCGAGAATATGCCGAAGACGGCAGGATCATTCAGCTGATCACATATAAAAAGGGTTTTATCGTGAACAGGGAAAGGATAAACCGTTTCGATAGCCAGGGAAAGGAACACGGTGTTTGGAAATATTATCATGACAATGGAAATATCAGGCTTGAATGCGTTTACCGGCATGGGGTTATGAATGGTTATTACAAGGAATACGATCCGGAAGGAAAGCTAATGCAGGCATATAAATATGTGAATGGGGAAATTGTGGAAAACGTTGCGGAATTTGCCAGGCTTGATGTAAAAACACAATATTATCCCAATGGAAATATCAAAATTAAAGCAACGTACAAGGACAATCAGCCTGAAGGAGTATGGCGGGAATATTCGGAAGAAGGCGTAATAGAAAAAACATATGTTTATAAAAACGGCATCATCATCGGGGAGGGTATTATAACCGAAGAGGGAAACCGGGAAGGGCTGTGGAAAGAATATTTTGAAAATGGTATTTTAAAAGGGGAAGGAATGTACAGCAATGATGTAAAAATCGGTCCGTGGACCTATTATCATATGAATGGTAATATTGAACAAAGTGGTACGTACGACAGTCTTGGCCGTCCGGAAGGGATATGGAAATGGTATTATTCATCGGGTGTGCTTAAACGGGAAGAAAACTACCTGGAAGGACAACTCGACGGGCCCGCCATGGAATACAGCGATCTGGGAAAAACAATTGTAAAGATAAATTTCAGGAAAGGCCTTGAAGACGGCGACTGGTATTACGCCATAGGAAATTACAGGGAGGAGGGTGAATTTATTGACGGATTGCGCGAAGGTCAATGGAAATCATATTATACCGACGGAAGCATGTCTTTTCAGGGGAGGTATATAGAAGATAACCCGCATGGCGAGCATGTCTGGTACTGGGATAACGGAAAAATCAGGGAAAAAGGAAATTACCTGATGGGACGCAAACATGGCGACTGGACAATATATAATTACGATGGCACGCCATTTTTGATCATTACATATGAAAACGGGATAGAAAAAAAATACGATGGTATTAACATAATTCCCGAATTTTCAATGGAAGAACAATAATAGTTCATAAATTTGCCGGCTATATTACTAACCAAATAAATAATTAAAGAGATGATAAGGAATTTATTTATTGCAATATTTGCGTCGTTTATGCTGATATCCTGCGGAAACCAGGATGCTGCCAACAAAGATGGAAACCATGTTAATGAGGAAATCGTTATCAGTGAAGAACCGATGACACTGGGACTCGCTGAATTTCGCGAAAGAGCCGGTGAGCTTGTCGGCACACAGGTTACCCTTGAGGGTATGGTTTTACATGTATGCAGGCATGGCGGCGATAAAATGTTTATTACCGCAGATGATCCCGATATCAGGATCAAGATCACTTCCAGTGGCGATATGGCTGTTTTTCAGCCCGAGTTGGAAGGTTCATATGTTGTTGTTACCGGCATAGTGGAAGAAATGGAAGCAGAAGTGATCGGCGATGGAGAACTTCATGATGATGAAGAACATGAAGATGACGAAGACCACGTAAATCATTATCATAAACCACAATATTCGGTTTCCTATATTTCTTACATTATTAAGGAATCACCGGCCGGAACAGATGAATAGACCATTCTTTACTGCAAGCTTGCGGTAAAAGGATTTGATGGTTTTTGTCAGCTGCCCGATGGTTTTTTTCTGCCATCCGTTAATTTGTATCAAAGAAACTGGTTAAATGGCAAAATATACCTGGCGAAAATGGTTCAGGATCATCCACAGGGATTTCGGATACCTGTTTTTTGGCGTAACACTGGTTTATGCCATATCGGGTATTGCCATTAACCACCTTGATGTGTGGAATCCCAATTATATTATCACGACCGGGAATTTTGAAACAAAACTCAGAACAGGCACCTCTCGTACCGAGATACTTGAAATGCTTAAAGAGCAGGGGGAAGAGGATAATTACAAAAACCATTATTTCCCGGATGAAGAAAACCTGAGGATCTTTCTGAAGAACGGTAACATTTTTGTAAATCTGAACACTGGGTTTGCAGGCATGGAAAAGATCCGCCGCCGCCCCGTATTCAGGGAGATGAATTATTTGCATTATAATCCCGTGAAGTGGTGGACCTGGTTTTCCGACCTTTTTGCCTCGGCTTTGATTGTGCTGGCCATTACCGGGCTTTTCATGGTAAGGGGCAGGAAGGGAATTACCGGAAGGGGTGCATGGCTTACCGTTTTGGGCATTATCATTCCCCTCTTGTTTTTATATTTATATTTTTATTAGGATGGAAGAATTGATCTTTTTCCTTGTTTTTATCTTTTGGTATGGCGGCTCACTTGTCGTATCGGAAAAGATTGGAAAAAAAAGCAATCTGGGCGAAGAATGGACCTTTTTTACGGCTTTCATTTTTTCACCCATTATTGCCGGCATCCTGGCCCGCCTGATGATGAAAAAAAATTAATTCCTATATCTGCAGCAGGGGATCGTTAAAGCATTGAAAAATCAATTTGTTTTCTGCTGAGGTCAATTTTTTTTACCCTGACATTTACACTGTCGCCAAGCTTGTATTGGTAACCATGACGCGAACCAATAACCTGGTAATTATCTTCATCCAGATAATAAAAATCGTCTTTAAGATCCTGCAGCCTGATCATACCCTCGCATTTATTGTTTTTGATCTCGACATAGATCCCCCACTTGCTTACCCCGGAGATCAAACCTTCAAATTCTTGTCCAATCTTGTCGAGTAAATATTCGGCCTGCTTGTACTTGATCGAATCCCTTTCGGCTTCAATTGCATTGCGTTCCATGAGGGAACAGTGCTCGCATTTTTCTTCATATATGTTTTTGCCTGCCGGGGCTCCGCCATTGAGGTAATGATCGAGAAGCCGGTGTACCATTAAGTCGGGATACCGCCTGATGGGCGATGTAAAGTGCGTATAGTATTTGAAGGCAAGCCCGTAATGGCCAATGTTATCGGTTGAGTATGCAGCTTTTGCCATGGTACGGATGGCAATGCTTTCGATCATATGTTCTTCGCCTTTGCCCGCAATGTCTTTGAACAATTTATTGAATGATTTGGCCAGGTTTTCCTGGGAGCTGATGTTGAGCGAATAGCCGATTTTCCCGAGAAACTGAATAAAGGTGTTCAGTTTTTCAGGCGACGGATTGTCGTGAACCCTGTAAACAAAGGTTTTGGGTTTTTGCCGGCCTTCTTTTTTTCCAATCAGCGTTGCCACCATTCTGTTGGCCAGGAGCATAAAATCCTCGATGAGTTTGTTGGATTCTTTTTGCTCTTTTATATAAACACTGAGCGGCACCCCGTTTTCATCGAGCCTGAATTTAACTTCCTGTGTTTCGAAGTTGATGGATCCGTTTTTGAAACGTTCTTCCCTTAATTTTGAAGCAAGTTTATGAAGGATACCTATTTCTTCTGCAAATTCTCCTTTACTGCTTTCAATTATCTGTTGGACCTCTTCATAATTAAAACGCCGGTTGGAATTGATCACTGTTCGTCCGAACCATTGTTTGCCGACAGCCGCCTGGCCGTTGAGCTCAAAAACCGCCGAATAGCAAAGTTTATCTTCGTGGGCGTTAAGTGAACAAACATGATTCGAAAGTTTTTCGGGAAGCATGGGAATAACACGATCAACCAGATATACCGAAGTGGCTCTTTTATAGGCCTCTTCATCGATCAGGCTTCCGGGTTTCACATAATGGCTCACATCGGCAATGTGTACCCCTACTTCATAATTGCCGCCGGGAAGTATTTTCAGCGATACGGCATCATCAAAATCTTTGGCATCCTCGGGGTCGATGGTGATGGTCCATACCTTTCGAAAATCTTTCCGCTTTTTGTATTCTTCGGCCGAAATCCCCGCAGGAATCCTTTCGGCTTCTTTTTCAACGTTTTTTGGAAAACCCAGCGGAAAATCATGTTCGGCCAGTATCGATTTCATTTCCACATTGTGATCGCCGGGATTGCCAAGTACTTCCATGATCTCCCCGAAAGGATTTTTGGAATGTTCCGGCCACTCGATGATCCTGGCCAAGGCTTTTTGGCCGTTACGTGCCCCTTTCAGGTTTTCGACCGGGATAAATATATCGGTAGGCATGTTATGGCTGTCGGGAACCAGAAAAGCAAATTTTTTGGAAACCTGCACAATTCCCACAAATTGTTCCTTTGCCCGCTTAAGGATTTCGGTGATCTGTCCTTCCGGCTTGCGGTCTTTTCTTCTGGGAAAAAGCTGTACCAATACTTTATCGCCGTGCAGGGCATGATAGGTATTGTTGGGGGCGATAAAAATGTCTTCGCCGTTATCGTCGGGCATAACATATGCCTTACCGGTATTTTTCATGTCCACCACGCCCGTTATGGTGCCATGGTGTTCTTTTTGTTCGCGGGCCCAGGCGGGGTTTAATCTGAACTTTCCGGGCCTGACCTCTTCAATGGCTTCCTGTGCCTGCAATTCATCAAATATGGCATTTACCATGTCGCGTCCGGCCTGATCACGGATGGTCAGGCGGGCAGATATTTGTTTATAATTGAATAATCTGAGCGGATCACCGGTAAAAATGCTCAGGATGTTTTTTTCCAGCAGGCTTTTTGATCCGCGCTGGGTTTTTTTCTTTTTTTTGTTCATGGTTCTATGGTGTTGGCTGATCCCGGGATGGCGCTGATCAGCTTTTTTGTGTATTCGGTTTTCGGTTTTGCATAGATTTCGTCAGCATCGCCGGTTTCCATGATCTTTCCTGTTTGCATGACCGCCATCCGGTCCGACATATATTTAACCACCGAAAGGTCATGAGAAATGAAGATATAGGTAAGCTGGTATTCTTTTTTAAGGTCGTTAAGCAGATTCAGTATTTGTGCCTGTACGGATACATCCAGGGCCGATACCGATTCATCGCAAATTATAAATTCAGGTTCAACGGCCAGTGCACGGGCAATACATACGCGCTGGCGCTGGCCGCCCGACAGTTCGTGTGGGTAGCGACCGGCATATGATGCAGGCAGGCCTGCCTGATCAAGCAGTTCAAGGATCCTTTTTCTTTTTCCGGCATTCTTCTTCACAAGCCCGTGTACCAGCAGGGGTTCGCCAATGGCCGAACCGATAGTGATCCGCGGGTTGAGCGATGAATAAGGATCCTGAAAAATAATCTGAATATTTTTTCGCAACATTCGCATGGCATGGCCATTCAAACCCAGTATGTCATGGTTCTTATAAAAGATCTTACCGGCCGAAGGGTCGGTTAAGCGAAGAATTGCCCGTCCGAGGGTAGTCTTTCCACAACCCGATTCCCCCACAAGCCCCATCGTTTCTCCCGGATAAACGTCAAGGCTTACATGGTCAACCGCTTTCAACTCATGCAGTACCCTGCCCCAAAGGTTTTTTTTAAGCGGGTAATGGACACAAAGATCCTGTATGCTCAACAGGGGTTTGGAAGCGTAAAGCGCCTTATGTCGTGTTTTTCTCCGGTCATCCGGTTTCACCGGATTTTTTTGATTCTTATAAATTTCATTTGATTTTTTATCCCTGCTTGATGAAAGAAAATCCTTTACGGTTAACAGGCGGCCGGGCCTGCTGTGTAATGGCGGGCGGCAGGCCAGCAGCCCTTTTGTATAGGGATGCCGGGGATGATGGAATACCTGGCTGATCTTTCCCGATTCAACGATCTGTCCGCGGTACATCACAAGTACTTGTTGTGCTATATCGGCAACAACCCCCAGGTCGTGGGTAATAAAAAGAATGCCCATCCCGTGTTTTTGCTGCAGATCGAGCAGGAGGTTCAGTATATCCCTTTGAACGGTTACATCCAGGGCTGTTGTCGGCTCATCGGCTATGAGCAAGGCCGGCTGGCATGAAATGGCTATGGCGATCATGACCCTTTGTTTTTGTCCTCCCGAGAGCTGGTGTGGATATGATTTGTAAACATCCGGTGGCCTGGGCAGGCGAACTTCCCTGAACAGGTTGAGGCAAAGGCTTCGTGCTTCCCGCTGCGATATATTGCGGTGTCTTCTGATGACTTCGGTGATCTGCCTGCCGCAACTCATAACAGGGTTCAGGGAGGACATGGGTTCCTGAAAGATCATTCCAATGTCGCGGCCGCGGACATGTTGTATGCGGTTTTCATTCAGACCGGCCAGGTCAAGTGTTTCATGATGCGGATGAAAAAGGATTTTACCGGAAATGATCTTTCCCGGTGGAAACGGGATCAGCTTCATTATAGATAATGCCGTTACTGATTTTCCCGAACCCGATTCACCGACAATACCTGTGATCATCCCCCTTTTTGAGCTAAAACTGATATTGTCGACAGCCCTGACAAGGCCGTCTTCCGTCGAAAATTCAACGGTTAATCCTTCTACGCTGATCAGGGGGGCTTCCTCCATTTTGAAAAATAAATCAATTCAAAATTACTCATTAAATGCGACTTTTCAGGAATCCGGGTATTAACTTATAAAGAGCTGTTGCCAATGAGTTATCCCGGAGATCTTATTTCACTGATTTATCCCCGGCTGTGCCAGGTGTGTGAAAACAGCCTGTTCAGGAATGAGCAGGTTATATGTATGAAATGCCGGCATCACCTGCCGCAGATACGTTTTAAAGAAAATATTGCGAATCCCGCCGCACAGGTCTTCTGGGGCCGTACACCCCTTCAATTTGTTTTTACTGCTTTTTATTACAACAAGGGAAACGCCGTTCAGCAACTTGTGCATCGTTTAAAATACAGGGGAAATAAGGAAATTGGCCTTTTTCTCGGGGGCGAGATCGGAAAACAAATAGTAAAAACAAACGGATATGATGATATAAATTTGATGATCCCCGTTCCTTTGCATCCCAAAAAACAAAAACAAAGGGGATTTAATCAGAGTGAGATCATTGCCCGCGGCATCGCAAGGGAAACGAATATTCCGCTTAATCCGGGTCTGCTTTTCCGGACATCCTACACATCCACCCAAACCCGTAAATCAAAATACGACAGGTGGAAAAATGTTGAAAGTATGTTTAAGGTTAGGGATAAGAATGCCATAAAAGGTAAACACATATTATTGGTTGATGATGTTATTACTACCGGCGCCACCTTGGAAGCCTGTGCCCTGGGTTTATTGCTGGAAGAAAGGGTTCGGGTCAGTATTGCTGCCATTGCTTATACCCGTTCATGATATGTTATTCCAGCCGGTCGGGAAACACCAGGCTGTCAACCGAAACCGGGAGCAGGTATTTTGAATATTTTTCCCTGTTGTTTTTTAATTTCCGTCTTGTCCGGGCCTGCCGGTTGAACCGGTCGTACAAGAATTGAACCGGACCGCCCGTGGTCAGCCCGATTTGCGGCACATAGGCCGGATCACTTCTGATGCCGGCAAAACGAAGATCGGGTATATGTTCACCGGGAACCTTTGTATCAAGAAATACCTGTTTGAAATACCTGCGCGGAGGAAATGGATAAACAATCAACTCATCCATCATAATGGTGTCGGGTTGCATGAATATCATGAGCCCGGGCCTCAGCATCAGGCTATGTATCACAATATGGTATGCGCTAAAACCAATACATGAAAACCTTATGGAATCCCGGTCCCGTACATGAAGCAAAAAACTGCCGTCAGTAGCAGAAACGGTTCCGGTATGTTTGCTGAGATTGATAATATGTACGTTGGATAACCTATTGCTGTCGCCGGCATGATAAACATGCCCGGAAAAAATAAAAAGACTGTCGCCGGCTGTTTGCTGTGAATAACAGCAGGGCATGATCACGGTCAGGATCAGGGCCGGTATAATACGAGCGTTCAATCTTATGGAATAATTGTCAATGATAAGATGAAAACTATTCACCGGTTCATAATGAATTCTAAAAAAGCATAAAAGATGTTAATAACGCGGAATTTAAAGGAACACCAAATATTGCAGGAGGTCATTGATAAAATAACGGAAAGATGAAAATCGGACTGATTGAACGCTGAACAAAAAATATATTATATCTTTAAACCCGTTAAACGGATTAACCATTAAAACTATATGATATGAAAAAAAATGTACTTTTTGCTTGTTTGGCCATATTTCTTTCATTTGCACTTTTCGGACAGCAACAGGTGCCGAACGGTGATTTTGAGGATTGGGAAACCCATGTACTGGGTTTTGAAAATCCGGTGGGATGGGACACTCCCAATGCTTCCCTGGCCTTGTTTGGATTAACCCCCGTTGTTCCTTCCGATGATGCCGCTTATGGATCGTTTTCGGCCCTGCTCGAATCGAAGTTACTCAGCACAACCGATGGCGGGCAGTTTGTGATTCCCGGAGTTGTCACACTGGGAACTTTTGTTGTCGATTATATTAATCTGACAGCTACCCTTGAAGGGGGTGTCCCTTTCAGCGACAGGCCCCTGGCTCTTAAAGGCAGCTATAAGAACTTCCCGGCTTCGGGAGATTCAACCATGGTTGTAGTAATTTTTACCCGTTATCTTCCTGCAAAAGGGAAAAGGGATACCATCGGCATTGGTTCCATGTTTGGCAGTGCAACGGTGGATACCTGGACCGAATTCAGCGTTCCCATTAATTTCTTTAATGAGGAAGCCCCTGATACCATGAATATCAACATTGTATCATCAAACATGATTTTTCCCAATAAAGATTCATATATGTTTGTCGACAATCTGACATTTGAGTATGAAGCAGGGATCCCGGATCAGGGCCAATTTGTTGAAACAATGATTTTTCCGAACCCGGCCGCCGACCACTTAAGCATAACATTCGGCAATAATGTTGAAGGTTTGTTGCAGGTATTCAGCAATGACGGGCAGCAGGTAGAAAAACAAACGATTAATGGATCACAGCATTTGCTGGATGTATCAACATTTGTTCCGGGCACATATTTCTTTAGTGTGACAAACGGGAACAAAAAGATCAGTTCCGGTAAATTCATGATCAGCAGATAAAAGAAAATTTATGATAATGAAATATCCTGGAATGAGAATATTCGTAACGATACCGTTATTGGCGGCTTTGGTTTTGGGATCATGCAAAAAAAGTGATGATCCGGTGAATGATCCTCCTGCTGCTCCCATGATCAATGAATCCGTACATGTGTACGGGGATTATTTTTACATTAACTGGACAGGCGTGGTGGGAGCCGAAACATATGTTGCCGATGTGGCTACCGACCAGGCGTTCACCAATATGCTTCCGGATTACAATAATAAGGAGGTTCCTGTTAATGGAATGTTCCTGGTTGAAGGTGTAAACCCGGGCAGTCAGTATTTTGTGAGGATGAGGGCCGTAAATACCCATGGTACCAGTCCGAACTCGTCTGCCAGGGAAATACAGACCCGCCAAAGGAATGTGCTTCCGAACATGAATCTGGAGGAATGGATCACCTATCCGAACTATGAAAATCCTTATCCGGAAGGGGTCTGGGCCTCGGCAAACAAGGTGGTCGACCTAAATCCCGATATTTATCCGGTATTGCTTTTTAAATCAGAGGATGCATATGCGGGTAATTATTCAGCCAAAATGGTTACCAATGAGGCGGTTGGCATGCCTTTGTTAACCGGAAGCCTGTCGACAGGCGTATTTACGGTGAACCTGCAAAACCCCCTGAAAAGCATGATCAGCGGGGTGCCGTATAAATCGCGTCCGGCCAGGTTCCAGGGGTATTATAAATACATGGGGGTGAATGGTGATTCATGCGAAATACGTACCACGCTTACGCGCTGGGATGCTTCAGCAAAGCAAAAAGAAAAGATCGGCGAAGTGGTTTTCCGTACCACCGACCTGGTTGAAGATTATACCTTTTTCGACCTTGAAATTGTGTATTTTTCTGCTGCCGATCCTGATACGATCGATGTGGTTTTTGCCGCAAGTGCCGGGGGTGAATATTTTGTGGGTGGCGTTGGGAGCACCCTGTATATCGATGATTTTGATCTGATCTTTGAATAGCGGGACGATTAACTTAAAGCCGTTGTGTTGTTTATGAAGCAGTTTTTATTGTTTTCGGCAATGTTGTGCGTGTTCTTTTTTGACACCCGTGCACAGGAAATGGAATTTGGCCTTAAGGGTGGCCTGAACATCGGAACACCCATTGGCGTTGCCGAAAAGGGTGCAACCGGAAAACTGGGTGTCGGGCCGTTGCTGGGAATGTATTTTGCCTATGATCTTGGCGGAAAATGGTCGGTACACGGCGAATTTCTTTATTCGTACAAAGGCTCGAAATTCCATACACCCGTGTCGGGCGATACGATTTATAAATACAACACCATTACGCTTACCGATACGATTCCTTCCGAAGCAAATACCATGTACCGGGGGTGGGTCGACGGAAAATTTGATAACCGTTATCTCGATATGCCGTTGTTTGTTTCCTACCAGTTGAGCAGCCGGTTCCTGATGATGTTCGGGGGTTATGTTTCTTACCTGATCGAAGGGAACAATACCGGAACGGCAGATATTGAGGTTGGCGATCCCAAACACCCTTTTACAACGGTTACAGATGAACCCTTCGACCAGAGCAGTGAATTGAACCAGTGGGATTATGGGCTGATGCTGGGGACTACTTACATTACTGAACGCAAGATCAATTTTGGTATCAGCCTGAGCAGTGGCATGCGATCGATATACCGGAAGAATTATAAATATATCGACGGGGTGGTGAGAAACCTGTATATGCAAACTTTTGTGCAGTTCAGGATCGGGAAGAACAACAAATAAGCGTAAAAATATTTTAAAGGAGTTTTTTTAACGCAAGGGGGCTACCACAGCTGTCTCCTTGTATCTTTTTACCCGGCCCTGTATATCGGTCAGTTCCACAAGGATGATATAGATCCCTGCCACGGCCTTTTGGCGGTCGTCGCCAAGCCCGTCCCAGCTATAACTGCCACTGCTGCCCGGCAACTCATTGTTTACCAGTGTCCGTATCAGCCTCCCGGAAACATCAAATATCATGATCCTTGCCAGGTATCCTGCAGCATCAAGCCGGTAATTTATGTTGATACAATTATTGATTCCTCCTGTACCGGGAGTGAACACTTTGGGATGCACACTGACGCATCCGTCATTTTCCCCGGGTTCCATAAACTGTGAATTTTTGTATCCGGGAGTGCCAAAACCGCTTGATTGTGAAGCCGAATGCCAGTTCGTGGCATCCTGTGCCGGCCGGTCATAATGAATGCGTTCAAGGGAAACCCCCTTGTTGGTGTTCAAAAATGGGTAATGCATATTTTCATGATAAGTAAATTCATCGACGGGTATCAGATCCTCATCAAATAAAACCACTGTTCCCGATTCATTGCCATAAGCCGGGAAGTTCCCTGTTTCGAGGTGGTTTTTTTCTGCAGGTCCGGGGTAATATTTTATAACCTTGTCGAAACTACCGCAAAGAAGGGCATATTCGCCGGGTAAAAGCGCATGACAGGCCCCGGGTAATATGACCAGGCTGGTATCGGCAGGCAGGGGCGGATTGTTCTTTAACGATCCGATCATCAGCCCGTTAATATTAACGGCATGCCCGGAACGGTTGTAGATCTCCACATAATCATTACCTCCGGTATAGGGATTAAAAAGGATCTCATTGATCACAATATCCTGCCATACGGGTTTGCGGGGAAGGCCTAATTTTACAATACCGTTAATACTGACCGGTTCTCCCAGGCAGTTTACGATGTCTTCCATCACGCTTAATTCATACACAATACCAGGTGAGAGCGGTATTTGGGGGTATAGGATGAATGTTGTCAGAAAGGCGTCGCCGGGCAATATGGCAACAGGCGTCCCGATACCCTGATCGATGTGAAAAATTTGTGGCGACATGCTCAGGTCCGGGTGCATTGACTGGTTAAATCCAATATATATGCGAACGGAGTCGATTACGCAGGCCGAAACGATTTCAGGATCGATACCGGTATCATCAAAAATACTGTTTTCTTTGCCGGGCGTACCTCCGTCCTTGTTTTCCGAAGCCTTCCAGTTATATGAATTCAGACAGGGATTATAGGGGTTGATTTGCTCAAGCGACCAGCCCCCCGTTGCTTTTTCTGCATCACAGTACCATTTGTCGGTATAGTATAAACCAGATATCATAACACCTTCTTTGTTACTGAGAATTATGCTTTGACCGGTATTGACAAGGGAAAAACCGGAAAATCCATAGAAATTTCCAAAAACCTCCAGGCTTTGCGCAGCATCCTCTTTGCCCAGGATCAGGAATCCACCGGCTTCGATAAAAGCTTCCGTAATGGTTTTCTCGCTGCTTCCCAGCAACAGTGTCCAGCCTGACAGATCCAGCGGCAGGCCGGTAAGATTGAATAGCTCCAGGTATTCGTGATCGGGCAGGTATTGCGGGGGCGATGGGTCGGCCATGATCTCGTTGATCACCACATCATGTGGTTTGGCCTCGTACCATGCAAAATCCAGTATCGCTGGTTCCATCATATTACCGGCAAGGTCTTTGATATTTTTAATCTCCAGATCCAGCAGTATGCCATACGGCAGGCTGTCGTGAAAAAACAGTTCGGCCGTGGATGCATCATCAGCCTGCAAAGCCGATTGCATAGCTTGTCCCACTCCATGACTAACGGTAAAATTGGCGGGATTTGCTACCGTGAATTCGTCCAGGCTTTCTGAAAATTGCACTTGCAGTCCGAAGGGCGGATTTACAACAACCCTGTTGGCTTCGGGGGACAGGGTGTCGTGTTGCATGGGTCCGGCATATATGTCGTCGAAATAAAACTTTTTGCTGTTGCTCGAAGTGAATTTGCAATAAATGCCCAGGTGGCTTTCGCCTGCCGGCAGTCCTCCTGCCACCATGCCTTCGGGAATATAAACATCGTTACCGGTATAATCGGCCATCATTTGCCAGTATCCATCGGAAAACAATACCCTGATCCTGCAACTGAATGAAGAGGCGATGGCCCCCGGGCTTCCCCTGATCAGGGTGGTGGTGTCGCCGTTTATTTGTTCCATGAGGGTGATGGCGTCGTTTGAACCGCTTTCTCCCATCAGGAGGAATATGCCGTCGGGAGGATCTTCTCCGGCCTGTTCTCCGGCCAGCAGGTATATTCTGGAGTGATTGTTTGCCGAAGGGCTGAATGATTGCTTTACCCATAAGCGCCATTCCATTTCAGCCGTAATATCCAGGAAAGTATATAAATATGCACTTCCCGCTTCTTCCGCATCAAGCTGTAACTGGAAGGAAGCGTTTACTTTAAAACTGTTTGTATTCCCGTGCCAGGGCGGATCGTGGGTAAGGTCACCATCAGAAAAATCATCATAGACCTGACCCGCCGTAAAAAGCGGAACCATAACAAATATTAAAAGACAGCGTTTGCTACAAGTTGTAATTGTCATCGAATTCGTATTTTTGTCATTCTCTATATGTTAATACCATTTTTATCAAAATGTCCGCTTTTTATGACAAAAAAAAATTTTCAATGAAAATAGCTGTTATCGGTGCCACGGGTCTTGTTGGCAGGGTGATGATCGGGGTTCTGGAAGAAAGTAAGGTTTTTTCCGGTGCCGGACTGATCCCGGTCGCTTCTGAACGATCAGTGGATAAACGTGTTTCTTTTCATGGAAAGGATCATGCCGTTGGCCTTATTACCGATGCCCTGGCTGGCCGCCCCGACATTGCCCTTTTTTCGGCCGGGGCCGGGATATCATTACAGTGGGCAAGGGAATTTGCCGACAGGGGAGTTTTTGTGGTCGACAATTCATCGGCCTGGAGAAAACATGAAGAGGTCCCGTTGGTGGTCCCCGAGATCAATGCCAGGACCATCAGCAAAGATACCCGGATCATTGCCAACCCCAATTGCTCAACCATACAACTGGTTATGGCTCTTTATCCGATTCACAGGAAATACGGGATCAGGCGCCTGGTTATTTCCACGTATCAGTCGGTTACCGGTTCGGGCGCCCGGGCTGTAAAACAACTTGAAGATGAACGAAAAGGCCAAAAGGCAATTCCTGCCTATCCGCATCAGATCGATCTGAACCTTTTCCCCCACGGGGGCGATTTCCTTGAAAATGCCTATACCACCGAAGAACAGAAACTGGTGGATGAAACACGTAAGATCCTTGATGATCAGAACATTGAAATAACGGCGACGGTTGTAAGGGTTCCTGTTAAGGGGGGGCATTCGGAGGCGGTTAACGTGGAACTGGAATCGGCTTTTGATATTGACGCCATCAGGCAATTGCTTATGCAAACCAGGGGGGTTAGCGTTCAGGATGATCCGGCGAATGCCGTTTATCCCATGCCGTTTATGGCAGAAGGAAAGGATGATGTTTTTGTGGGAAGGATCCGGCGCGATCATAGCCGTGAAAACACCTTTAACATATGGATCGTTTCCGATAACCTCCGAAAAGGAGCAGCTACCAATGCCGTTCAGATCGCTGAATATCTTGTTGCCAGTAAATTGATGGGAAAGTGAAAATTTATCACGGATTTGATGAATATGAAAAGGCCCGGAATCCGGTTGTAACCGTTGGCACTTTCGACGGGGTGCATTTGGGCCACCGGAAGATATTCGAACATATGAAAAAACTTGCCCGCAGCTGTAACGGGCAAACCGTGGTGATCACCTTTGATCCGCATCCCCGCCTGGTGCTGCATGCCGATAGCAGGGATCTGAAATTCATCAATACCCGTGAAAGAAAGTATGACCTGATTGCCGGCTATGGGATCGATCAGCTGGTTGTGATCCCCTTTACCCGTGAATTTGCCGGTACCGGCGCCGAAGAGTTTGTGAAAAATATCCTTGTTGAGAAGATTGGGCTTTCGAAGCTGGTGGTGGGTTACGATCATCATTTTGGCAGGAACCGGGAGGGCTCTTATGATGCCCTGATGCAAATGGCCGGTGAAATGGGTTTTGAACTTGAACGTGTTCCCGTACGGGATATCAATCAGGTTGCCGTAAGCTCTACCAAGATAAGGAATGCCCTCAACGAAGGCAGGATCAGGCTGGCCAATGAATTGCTCGGCTATGAATATTCAATTACCGGTATCGTGATCCCGGGTAATAAGATTGGCCGGGGCCTTGGTTTTCCGACGGCCAACATCAGGCTTGATGATGTATATAAACTCATTACCGCAGTTGGCGTATATGCCTGTCGCATTAAATATAAGAACCGCCTCTTTTTCGGCATGGGAAATATTGGCTACAGGCCGACTATCGATCATGGCGACCTGACCATAGAGGTACATATTTTTAATTTCAATGAAGAAATTTATGATGAAACCCTCACCATATTTTTTGTTGACAGGATCAGGGATGAATTTAAATTTGACAGCCTGGAGGACTTGAGGGATCAGCTGGTAAAGGACCGCGAAACGGTTTGCCGTATCCTGGGTTGTTAATGAGATCGTTTGATGATGATTCCGATTTTATGCAGGCCGTCGATCTCAATCTTCTGCGAACGGTTTTCTATTTCGAAAGTACAGCTTCCTTTTTCAGAAAAAGCAAAATCTCTTCTTAAAACCATGGCTGTTTTCCTGCTGACATTTCCGGGGCTGTCATCGTCAAAATCCAGTATCATATGTCTTTTCCTGATTTCCCCGCCGGGAGCCGACATGATCACCGCCAGGGGCAATTGTTTCACAACGGGAGTACCTTCATAGTGGATTTCGATCCACATATCATAATAGATACCGGGTTGTGTAACTTCAAATTCGAGCAGAACATTATCAAATCTTTTCCATTGCTTTTCCGGGAATTCATGGAAAAGATCCTTTTCGCCGCTTTCGCTGCATGCGGCCATGAATAAGAAGACAAGCAGGATTTTGATGCAAAAATTCATGATCAGGCTGTTGTTTCTATTACAAAGATAGCAAGAAAGCAACAGTACTTTTATTACTTTTATTGATTCATTTAACCGAAATTATGGGCAAACAAAAATTCTATGTTGTTTGGGTGGGAAAAACACCGGGGGTATACCGGCAATGGAAGGAATGTGAAGAACAGATCAGGGGATTCGACGGGGCGGTGTACAAATCGTTTGCGGATGAACAACTTGCCCTGAAGGCATTCAATGACGATTATAAAAAGTATATTGGCAAAAGTTTCGGAAAGCTCAGCGAGACTGAAAAAGAAAAATTTGGCCGACCGATCGGCGATTCTATCAGTGTGGATGCTGCCTGCAGCGGAAACCCCGGCATTATGGAATACAGGGGGGTGGACACCCTTTCGGGGGCTGAATTGTTCCGCCGGGGACCATTCCCTGACGCTACCGTCAATGTAGGTGAGTATCTGGCCATTGTTCACGGATTGGCATATCTGGCCCAAAGGAACTTTGGGTTTCCCGTTTATTCAGATTCCCTGACGGCCATAAAATGGGTGCGCGATAAACATCCTAAAACCCGTCTGCAGCGGAAATTGTCAAATGAAAAGGTCTTTGAATTACTCGAACGTGCTACACGCTGGCTGAAGGAAAACGAATATCCCAACAGGGTCATTAAATGGGAAACCGCTGCCTGGGGTGAAATCCCTGCTGATTTTGGAAGGAAATAATGGCCGGGGAATACCGGCCGGTTTGTTACGCCATCCTGACGGAAAAGAAAAAATCAAAACGCATTATGATCTGCAGTCCCTGGTCAAGTACTGTCCGGTAAAATATGAGCAGCAAAATCAGGATAATGAAATATTCAAAACCGCTACGCCATCTTCCGCCGGGATCAGGAAGTTTTTTTTGCGGTGAATGAATATCCCCCGAATAAAAAACAGCCGGCGCCATGCCGAGCAAAAGGGTGAAGAAAAGAATCGTTTCGTAAGGAAATGAAAAATTTTGCGGTATCCTGATCAAAAACAACAGCAGGGTTCCCAACAGGGCTGGTATTATTATCAGGGTTCCCAGAAAGGTATTTTTATTTTTATTGTTCAGGCTTGTTTTATCTTCCAAAGCAAGCAAAAACCGCGGTGCCGCATAATAACCCATGATCATTAATAAAAGCAAAAAAACCAGAGAAACAAATAGTTTCAATCCCATGCCCATATAAAGCCAGCTGGCCACGTACCCAAAACCCCTGGAAGTGATCATACCCGATGTAAAGGCACCCAGGAAGTGGTTGATCAGGTGCATGGATAACCACATCAGGAACAAAATACTGTAACCTTTAAGTTTCGAGGCAAAATAAATACGAAGATAAATGAACAGGCCAACGGCAAGGCAAATAAAAGGAGCCGAACCGGTGATCAGAATGATGTTGAAACGCCTCCACAGCGTGGATGCATCATTAAAGGCAAGTCTGTAAAAATATAAAACCCCGTCAATTTCATAAAAAGATGCGGTTACGATCACCACAAACTGGTAAAGCAGGTAGGTAATGAGATATGCAAGTAAAAATATGGCGGTTGAATGGATCAGGATGTGCAGGTGTTCCCCTGAAGTTTTGTTTAACAGCAGGCGGGAAAGCAATGTGCCGGCATGATCACGCCCGGCTTTTTGTTCGTTTCTGATCCTTCGCCTCTCTGCTTTTCTGCTGATCCGGTTTTCTTTCCGGATAATAAGCATTTCATGCCGGATGGCCTTTCTTTTCAATCGTTCCTCTCCTCTGATACGGCGCCTTTGGCTTGCATGCCAGATAAGCCGTTTGAAAAACGGCCAAAGGATCAATTTTTTTCCGGGCCGTTTGCCTGGCCCGGGTTTGTTTTTATGATCATCCGGAAGCCCGTGTTTCAAATAACCGGGTAAGGGTTTCTTATTCTGAGACATCAATATCTTTATTGTTTGGCAGCGATCTGTGCCGCAGCCATAAAAATATGAATAATATTGATCGGCAAACCTGCATATATCCTTATCTTAGTGCGCTTGAACCACATTTTGCCTGTCTTTGTTGTTAATGCAGCATTCAGGACAATATTTATAGCAGAAAATAAAGGTTTATGAATATCAGTTTAAAAATTATCCGGGCTTTCATACGGAAACATCATCTTGATGCGCTCAGGGATGTGGCCTTTTTTATTCTGATAACGGTTGTCATACATTTTGCCTGGCGTTTCTGGGCTGTAAATTTTAATTATGCCCCCATTCGCATGTTTATGTACGAAACCATGGATCTGATGGCCAGGGAGGTATACAGGGAGTCGGCCTGGATCATTTCTGCCCTGTACGATATTGGCAGGAATGATGAAAACATGCAGTTTTATTTCCCGAACCAATGCATGATGTATATTAACGAAAGCTGTTCGGGCCTGAAGCAAATGCTGCAGTTTTCTCTGCTGCTGCTGATCATACCGGGCCCCTGGAAGAAAAAGTTATGGTTCATCCCCCTGGGGGTTTTGATGATGCACCTGACCAATCTTTTCAGGGTTACGGGCCTGGCCGTGGTAATGATGAACCGCCCTGAATACTGGAATTTCAGCCATGATTATATTTTCCGGCCCTTTTTCTATGTAGTGATCTTCGCCCTTTGGCTTATATGGGTTGAAAAAATGGTAAAAAAGAAAAAACAGCCCGATCAACTTTGATGCACGGGCTTTTTCAGCATGATATGATCAATTACCAGGAAGTATAGGGCTTTACAGCCAGTCGGGCATTATAATAGCGCGGATCGCCCGTTACTTCCTCGCCGAGCCAGGGAGGTTTTTCGAATGATTCGTTTTCAGAGTCAAGTTCAATTTCAGCCAGTACCAGTCCTTGGTTTACGCCCAGAAATTCATCCACATCCCATTTTGCACCTTTGTATGTGATCGGGTACCTGTTTTTTTCGATCAGGGGTTTCAGGCAGAAGGTTTCGAACAATTTCGCGGCATCGCGATAGGGGATTTCATATTCATATTCTTTGCGGGTAATCCCCGAACCGCTGCTTTTCAGGGTAATGAAGGCTTTTTGGCCGCAGGTCCTGATCCTTATAACATGTTCTTTATGGGTACTGATAAATCCCTGCCGGATATGCACCGGCTCAATGCCGTGCTTAAAGTCATATCCGTTTACGAGGAATTTTCTTTCTATTTCTTCATTTCGGTTTTGTGAACCGCTGGTCTTCATGTGGTTTACCTGATAATGGTGAGTTCTTCAATGATATTATGTGCTTCGGCAAATTTTTCGATGATAAACAGGATGTAGCGCACATCCACATTGATGGTACGCTGCAGGGCCGGCTCAAAGGCAATATCGCCGCTCATGGCTTCCCAGTTGCCATCAAAGGCCAGCCCGATGAGCTCGCCATTGGCGTTGATCACCGGGCTTCCGGAGTTTCCACCGGTAATATCGTGGTTGGTAATAAAGCAAACGGGCATATGACCGTTTTTGCCATAAATTCCGAAATCCTTGTTTTCCCAAAGCGTTTTCAGCTTTTCCGGTACCACGAACTCCCAGTTATCAGGGTCTTCTTTTTCCATCACGCCATCAAGGGTTGTATAGTATTCATACCTTACCGCATCGGCCGGATAATAATCCTGCACCGTTCCATAGGTCAGGCGCATGGTAAAATTGGCATCGGGATAAAAGACTTTATCAGCATCCATTTCCCTGAGGCCGGCTACAAACAACCTGTTGCCTCTTTCGAGGTAATCGTCGGCTTCAGCCATTTTTTCGCTGATCTCATTGTAATGATTGCTGAAAGCCCGGATCGTTTCATAGGCCGGATCTTTTTCAATGGTTTTTGCCTTTGGCTTATCAAGCAGTTTATAGACTTTTTCCGGGCTTGTAAAGATGCTTTTTTCAAAGACTTTCGCAGCCCATTGGTCAAAATCACCCTTATTTTTTGCGGCAATTTTCTCAAGGAGGCCGGGCTGTTGACCGGAAGGGACATTTTCGTAGTACATGCGCATCATGGCTCCCAACAGGTTTTGGTCGATAGCGGCATTGTAATTCTTAAAATGCCTTTCGGTTGCCTTCTTCATGTTTTCAATGGTTTTGGCAACTGTTTCATCCTCCTCCTTTTCTTCCAGTTGATTTTTGAGCGATGAAAAGCGTCCGGCAAATCCAAGGATCTCGCTTCCCCTTGCGATGGCTTCGCGGTAATATATACGCGCAAGGTTATATTCTTTAAGGATATCATAGCCTTTTTTGATGTCGGGTAAAACGTTTCCATATTTATCTTCTCTTTCTGCATTTTCCCGGATCCAATTGGTGAATCGCTTTTCAAGGTCCGTTTTTTTGTCATATACTTTCAGCCTTTTCAATCCCCTGGTTTGCCCGATATAATATTTCCAGTAGTTTGCCGTGCCGGCGTATTTTGAGGCGTACTGTATGCGAACGGCTTCATCGGCATCCATGCCTTCACGCATGATGGCCAGTTTCTGCTCCCGGATCTTAACAACGGTCATGTTGGATTCGTCCAGGGCCAGTTTTACACCATAGGAGGTGAGGTATCTGTCGGTGCCTCCGGGGTAACCAAGAATCATTGAAAAGTCGCCCTGCTCAACGCCTTTTACAGAAACAGGAAGGTGGTGTTTTGGCTTAAGCGGGATGTTCTCTTCCGAATATGCGGCCGGGCTGCCGTCGGGTGCCGTATAAACCCTGAACAGTGAAAAATCGCCGGTGTGGCGGGGCCACATCCAGTTGTCGGTATCGGCGCCGAATTTCCCGATGGATGAAGGAGGCGCGCCAACCAGTCGAACATCATTGAAGACTTCATAAACGAAAAGGTAAAACTCATTGCCCCTGAAAAAGCTCCTTACCGTGGCACTGTAATGGGTGTCGGCAGTGGCTTCCGACTCTATTTCCCTGCTTATCTCGCGAATCTTTTTACTTCTTTCGGTTTCGGTCATTTCCTCCCCGAGTCCGGCAAGCACTTTTTCATTTACATCTTCGATACGAACCAAAAAGCGAACACCCAGGCCGGGATTGGGTAACTCTTCATCGCGGCTCATTGCCCAGAAGCCGTCGCTCAGGTAATCATTTTCAACGGTACTGTGCGATTGTATGGTTCCGTAGCCGCAGTGATGATTGGTCAGCAGCAGGCCTTCGTCCGAAATGATTTCCCCGGTACATCCGCCGCCAAAGATCACAATGGCATCTTTCAGGCTTGAATTGTTAATGCTGTAAATCTCTTCGGGTGTCAGCTGCAGCCCCATCTCCTGCATATCGGTATAATTTAAACGGTCGATCAGCAGGGGGATCCACATTCCCTCGTCGGCTTTCATGTTCACTGAAAACAATAGTGCGAAGCCGGTCAGAAAGTATAATAACTTTTTCATGGATAAATAATTTGTTAATTAAAACTTCTTATTTGTAATAATCCTGGTATACGTAAAGCTTGTTCATGCCAACAGGCCATTACCGGGGGCTTATTTAAGATTAAAAAAAATATACTGGCTGATCCCTGCAAAAAATCCGAAGGGTCAGACAAATTTTTCACCTTTTTCAATTTTTACATCGTTCACGATCTGCCTGATTTTTTGTTCATCTGACATCCGGCAGATGAGCAGGGCATCTTCGTCTTCAACCACGATAAAATCCTTCAGCCCGTTGATGACCACAAGCTTATTACGGGGCATGTTTACGACACAATCACTGGTATCATATACCATTACGTTATTTCCGATAATGGCATTGTTGTTTTCGTCTTTTTTATGTGTTTCGTGCAGGGAGCCCCAGGTGCCCAGGTCGGACCATCCGAAGTCGGAAATGCGTACAAATACGTTTTCGGCTTTTTCCATGATGCCGTAGTCGATCGAAATATTCTTGCAAACCGGATAGGTTTCGTTAATGAAACTTTCTTCGCCGGAAGTGTTATAAAGTTCGATCCCGCGGGCAAACAGGTCGTCTACTTCGGGAAGATTTTGTTTGAATGCTTTCATGATGCTTTTCAGCGACCAGATAAAGATGCCCGAGTTCCACAGGAAGTCGCCACTGTCGAGAAATGTCTGTGCCAGCTCAAGATTGGGTTTTTCGGTAAAGGTCCTCACTTTCCTGATCTTTTCATCGTGGGCATAAACGCCATTTTCAATATATTGAATGTAGCCGTAGCCGGTATCGGGGCGTGATGGTTTGATGCCCAGGGTAAGCAGCCATTCATTTTCCCTGGCTGCCTGCATTACCGATTGCAGCGTGTTAACAAAACGGTCCTCGTTCAGGATGATATGGTCGGATGGTGCCACTACAATACAGGCATCCGGGTTTTTTTTAAGGATCTTGTAGTTGGCGTATGCAATACAGGGAGCAGTGTTTCGGCGCATGGGTTCGCATACAACCTGTTCTTCCCTGATTTCCGGAAGCTGGCTCATTACCAGGTCCCTGTATATGCCATTGGTAACGATCAGTATGTTTTCGGCCGGACACAATCTTGTTAAGCGTTTGAATGTTTGCTGGATGAGGGTTTCACCGGTTCCCAGGATATCAATGAATTGTTTGGGGTGTGAGGTCCTGCTCATTGGCCAGAAACGGGCACCAACCCCGCCGGCCATGATCACGCAGTAATTGTTGTTGTTTGTTTCCATAATTCCTGGTTTTCTCCTTATACCTTACAAATGTATTAAAAGTAATTGTATTAAAAACCCTTTTATTCCTGCCCTGCCGCTGATTCACCATCATGTCCTTCTACTACCTTCACCCTTGCCAGGGGATTTACCAGATATACCCTTTTGTTTTCAAGACAAATACACCGATAACGCTTCCTTACCAGGGGACCTTTGCTGAATGTTCTTCCGTTTAACAGTCTGAATATGCTCCCGGTTTCCAGCTCTTCCAGCCTGATGTCCCTGTTTTGGTCGTATTGCTGAAGCATTCGGCTAAGACGGAGGTCGGCACTGCTCGAAGCAAATGACCTTACCAGGCTTTCCCGCAGTGCGCTGTGGAGGTCGGGCGGATATATATCATGTTTCATGAAAGGATCCATCAATTCACGGTAGGCTTTTTTCCATTCGGCTCCGTGAGCCTTCACTTTATTCCGGTGATTTTCCCACGTAAGCAAATGTGCCATTTCATGGACCAGGGTGATCAGAAAAGCGTAGGGATTTAAATCGTGGTTTATGGATATCTGATGCCCCCTGCCGTTGTGCGGAGGCCGGTAGTCGCCAAGCTTTGAGGTTCTTGTGCGGGTGATCCTGAGACTGACGCGATGATCAATGAGCCAGTTGAAAATGGGATCGACAGTGGCTTCGGGAAGATATTTTTCAAGAATGGCCTTATATTTTTCCATCTGCATATATTAATTCACCGGGTTGCGGAGGCTTTTGGTATGACCAGGAAGGACATTCACCGCAACGTCTTTTATACCCCGGCTTGCGTTGTCCGTAGCGGCTGCCGGCACATGAAAACAACAAAAGACTGCCGCAAAAAACCAGCAATAATAAGAACCCGGGCCTTTTCGTTCCATTAATAATATAAAACATACTGCAAACCTAACGAATAAACCGTAATAAACGTATCTAAACAGCATGTATAAAACATAAAAAGAAAGCAGGAAAAAGCACAAAGAAGAACAGGCGGTTATGTCCATTTTTTTACGACAGCCGTTTTTTCTGCTTATATTTTTTGTTTGGGTTCAATGATAATTTAATGGTTGCGATAAGCAGAGTTCTAAATAAATATTAATTTAGCATTAATTCTTGTATGATATGATCAGGCATTTTGGCGGTTATTTACAACTTATGCTACAGGTCTTCCGGAGGCCTGATAAAACCCGGGTTTTCTGGAAACAGCTCTTTGTTGAATTCCAGAATCTGGGAATAGATTCCTTAGGCATTGTGGCAATAATCTCTGTTTTTATGGGGGCGGTCGTGGCTTTACAAACGGCTTTTAATATCGATTCCCCGCTGATCCCCGCCTATACCGTGGGCTTTACAACCCGGCAGTCGATCATACTGGAGTTTTCCCCAACCGTTATCAGTCTTATCCTGGCCGGAAAAGTGGGCTCGAGGATTGCATCTGAAATTGGCACCATGCGTGTTACCGAACAGATTGACGCCCTTCAGATCATGGGGGTGAATTCTGCCAATTTCCTGATCTTTCCCAAAGCCATGGCCGCCATGCTTTTCAATCCCGTTTTGATCATACTCAGCATGTTTCTGGGGATTTTAGGAGGATGGCTGGCATGTATCACCACCGGCATGATCTCGTCCGAAGATTTTATTATGGGCATCAGGTTCTGGTTCGATCCCTTCACCGTTACCTATGCGCTGATCAAGACGGTAGTCTTCGCTTTCCTGATCGTAACCGTTTCGGGTTATCATGGCTACAGCATTAAGGGCGGGGCCCTGGATGTGGGAACCGCCAGCACAAAAGCGGTGGTATACAGCAGTATCCTTATCATTATCTTCAACCTTATTCTCACGCAACTGCTCCTGGTATGATCGAAGCAAGAAACATAAACAAGTCCTTTGGCGATACCCGGGTGCTGGAAGATGTTTCGATCAGTTTTGAACCCGGCAAAACCAATCTTATCATCGGGCAGAGCGGATCGGGGAAAACCGTACTTATGAAATGCCTGGTCGGGCTTTTTGAGATCGACAGCGGCGAGGTCGATTACGACGGCAGGATCTATTCGTCCATGAAATTCAGGCAGAAAAAGAGCATTCGAAAAGAAATCGGGATGCTGTTCCAGGGCGGCGCCCTGTTCGACTCCCTGACGGTCGAAGAAAATGTTATGTTCCCCCTTAACATGTTTACCAAAAGGTCATACAGGGAAAAACTCGACAGGGTGAACTTTTGCCTTGAAAGAGTAAACCTGACGGGAAACAATAAGCTTATGCCTTCTGAACTGAGCGGCGGGATGATCAAGCGCGTGGCCATTGCCAGGGCCATTTCCCTGAACCCCAAATACCTTTTTTGTGATGAACCAAATTCCGGGCTTGATCCGCAAACTGCCGACCGAATTGACAAACTGATCAGCGAGATTACCCAGGAATACCAGATCACGACCGTTGTAAATACACACGACATGAATTCGGTGCTGAACATAGGCGATAATATTACATTTCTTTATAAGGGGAAACTATGCTGGAAAGGAAACAAGGAGGAGATCCTGAAGACGGATAATGAGGAGGTGAGTGAATTTGTATTTTCAACGGAATTAACCAAACGGATCAAGTAATGAACTGGCTTGATGTTGTGCTGATCATTCCCTTGCTCTGGTTTACTTATAAAGGATTCAGAAACGGCTTTGTTGTTGAACTGGCATCCCTGGCAGCCCTGATACTGGGAATTATTATCGCCCTGCAGTTTTCATTTTATACGGAAGCCCTGCTTCGCGAGTATTTTGATATTTCCGATCAATACCTTTATATCCTTTCCTTTGCGATTACCTTTATATTGGTTGCCCTGCTTGTTTTCCTGGCGGGGAAGATCATCCATAAGCTGGTGAACATCATTGCGCTCGGGTTTTTAAACCGTCTGGCCGGTGCCCTTTTCGGCCTTTTAAAAACGGTCCTGGTGCTCAGCGTGATCATCTATTTTCTGAACGGCTTTGATACCGGTTCTTCTCTGATAAAGCCAGAAACAAAAGAAAACTCACAACTGTACGACCCCATTGAATCCATCGTTCCCCTGATCATCCCAAAACTCAGGATCGGTAACCTTGAAATACCCGGGACAAACTCCGGAGGCGATAAGCAGGTTATTTGATCAAATGCATTTTTCTGTGATGGTACAATATTTGGTATTGATGTGAAAACCATCATTAAAACTGATGTTCCGTTTTCCGGAGAAAAAACAAAATAACCGCCTTGCCGGCGATGCTGAACTGATCCGCTCTTACCGGCGGAAAGGAAATACGGATGATGTTGGCATTCTTTTCGAAAGATATACCCACCTGGTATTCGGGGTTTGCATGAAATACCTGAAGAACCGTGAGGATGCCGAAGATGCAGTCATGGGGATATTTGAGAAACTGATAACGGATCTGAAAATCCACCGGGTGCATGATTTTAAAAACTGGCTGTACCGTGTTTCGAAAAATCATTGTCTGATGATCCTGCGCAAGCAAAACCTCAAACAACGTGTTTTACATGAAGCACGAATGAATATCAGACAGGATTTTATGGAAAATACCGAAGAATGGCATCCTCTCTTTGGGAACGACCCCGACATTTCAATACTTTTACACCGGGCTATGGAAGCGTTAAAACCCGAACAGCGTCAATGCCTTGAAATGATGTATTACGATAAAAAATCCTATAAGGAGATCGTCGTCCTGACCGGTTACAGCCTGAAACAGGTTAAAAGCCATATACAGAACGGAAAAAGAAACCTTAAAAATATGATGGCCGCCCCATGAAGCCCTTTTCACAACATAAGGATCCATTGTCTGGTGATTCAGCCTGTCTGAGCGTTGACACCATCCACCGCTATCTGACCAATACCCTTAGCGATAAGGAAAAGCTGCGGGTAGACGAACACCTGCGCAGCTGTGCATTATGCCGGGAGGCCCTGGAAGGCTTGTGGCAGGCGGATATAGCCGGCGATCATCTTGAAGAAATTACTGCAGGGCTGAACCGCCGGCTCAGGGAAAAGTATGCTTATACCGGCCGGGAAAAAGGGTTCGGTGCGGTTAGTCTGCGATCCCGGCGACCTCTTCTGATGGCAGCGGCTTCGCTTGTTTTGCTTGCCGGAATGGCCACGCTCCTGTATTTTTTCTTCTCCCTGCCACAACAGATTACAATACCGGCAAATGAAAATAACGGCCTGGCGGCCGCCGGGGAAGTGAAAAAAGAAGAAACAAAAATGACTTCCGGGCCGGTTTCGGGAGATACCGGAAAACGAAAGGTTATGAATGGGATTACGGTTGTTGAAGGCGAAAAGGCCCAACCGGGAATAAGTGAGTTGCCTGCCGGAGAAACCGCTGACGGATCCCGGCCGGAAGTGCCGGGTGCAAAAGAGGGATTGCCTGCTTTGGCGGATGAACCTGCTGAAAGGGATCTTAACCGGCAGACTGCGGATGCGGCCATCGCTACCGCCCCGGAAACCCAAATTATTATTGAAGAAACCATTGAATACATGCCACAGCCCGAGCCTGACCAAACAGCTTCGGTTGTGGCGGATCATGTTTTGGATGAACAGGCAGTAATGGCAGCGGGGGAAACAAAGTTTGCAGCAAAAAGAAGTTCAGGGAAGTCATATACCGAAGGCCTGAAAGCACAACCGGTGCAGGAAGACGAACCGGCCGTTCCCGCTGAAGAATATCAGGAGCCCGTTTTCCCCGGAGGGGAGGATAGTCTGCAGGTTTATTTTATGCGGAATTTTATTGTGCCCGCAGAAGCCGCCATGGCCGAAAACGACAGCATTTGTATTCGTTTTATTGTTGCAACTGATGGCAGCCTCGGCAAACTTCAGATATTGCAGGGAGCAGGAAAGGGGATGGATGCTGAAATTAAAAGGCTTTTTAACGGGATGCCACCCTGGTTGCCTGCGTCTTCAGGGGGACTGACGGTAGCTGCTGCAAAAACACTGATGCTGCGGTTCAGTGAAAACACCCTGCTACTCATGGTAAATGGCAAACGCCCCGATGTTCTGCAGCCTTAATATCCTATCTTTGCAACATGATACTTGTTACAGGCGGTACCGGACTGGCGGGTTCCCATCTCTTACTGGAACTTACTTCACGTGGCCGTAAAGCCAGGGCCCTGCACCGTAAAACCAGCAAAAAGGATTTTGTTGAACATGTATTCAGGCAATATGCCGCAGACCCCGGCAGGCAATTGTCGATGATCGAATGGGTGGAAGGGGATATCCTGGATGTTCCCTCGCTGGAGGATGCCATGTCGGGTGTGAAACAGCTTTATCATAATGCGGCGCTGGTGTCGTTCAGCCCTTCCGAAAGAAAACTTATGGGAAGGATAAATGCCGAAGGTACTGCCAATGTGGTTAATGCGGCCTTGCACGGCGGCGTGGAAAAGTTGTGCCACATCAGTTCGATCGCTACGCTTGGGCGTGCAAGAAATGACGGGCTGACCGATGAAACTGCCGACTGGGTAACATCGAAGCACAATTCATTTTATGCCGTGAGTAAATACAATGCCGAACGGGAGGTTTGGCGGGGTACCGCCGAAGGCCTGGATGCGGTGGTGCTCATCCCGTCCATCATCCTCGGGCTGACCGGCATGGATAGCGGGAGTATGCAACTTTTCAAAACCGTACGCAAAGGCCTGCCCTTTTATACTGCCGGCTCGAATGGTTTTATTGACGCCCGCGACCTGGCTGCGGCGCAGGTATTTTTGATGGACAGCGACATAAAAAATGAAAAATTCATTGTTTCGGCCGAAAACCTGTCTTACCGTGAAGTATTCAACCTGATTGCAGAAGGCTTTGGCAAAAGGCCGCCTTTTATCAGAATAAACAAAACCCTGGCAGGCCTGGCCTGGAATTTTTTCAGGATAAGAAGCCTGTTAACGGGTAAAGCGCCTCTGATCACGAAGGAAACAGCCGGTACTGCCCTGAGGCAGTATCGCTACAGCAACCGTAAATTCAGGGATGTCAGCGGCATGACTTTCCGCCCCGTAAAAGATACTATTTATGATATCTGCCGGATCTATCGTGATAATAACTTTTTTGATTAGATCCCGGCGTTTGCAGTTATGGCGAATACTGCGTATAATGAATTATCCTTAATTTTGCTTATTCTTCTTGTAAGATTTTATTTTTGAGGCACGACGGAACCTTGCGGGGTCAAAGGTTTTTTTGTCCCGGACAGGGAAAGTTTCGAACAGTGCAGGCGTTATTTTGTTAAACAAACAAAACCATTACTGTATGAAAAAAGCAATTCTTGTATACTGGCCAAAGCACGGCAATGTTGAAAAGGCCGCTGCCGGGATTGCCGGGCACTTTTCTTCCGGCAGCCTAGATGTATTTACCATTGCACAGATCGAAGCCGTGAAATTGAAGGATTATGATTTGCTTATTTTTGGCGGCTCCACTGTAGGTGCCGACCATTGGGAAGATGCCCATACCAGTAAATGGTATTCCTTTTTCGAACAATTGAAGGAAATAGACCTGAAGGGGAAGAAGGCGGCAATTTTTGGCTTGGGCGACCAGGTGTTGTATCCCGATCATTTTGTAGACGGCATGGCTATTATCCGCGACGAGTTGTTTGCCGCCGGCGCGGAGATCATTGGCGCATGGCCTGTTGCCGGATATGAACATACCGAATCGAAAGCCCAGGAGGGTGATCATTTTATCGGTTTGGCGCTTGATGAAGACCAGCAAGCCGA
>CAYOLA010000036.1:0-12208 GCA_964404735.1 uncultured Bacteroidales bacterium | reverse complement strand
AGGTCGATGATGGCAAACATGTGCTTTATTTACAGATTAAGCCTGGTTTGTATGGCCATGACCTGTTTTTTGAGGTTTTGCACCTCTTCCATCAGCTTTTCTTTTGGCATGTTCGGTTCAGGCACTTCGGCGCTGATGTAATGCACAAACTTCCAGACCTCCCTGACCCGGGCTGCTTCGATGGTATAGGGTTCGAAAAGGGGGTTGAGGGAGATCAGTTTTAACTTTCCTTCCTTTCTGATCAGGTTTTCCACCACCTTGAAAACGATGCCATCGTCGAGGGTGAGGATGATATATGGATAATTGCTCCGGATCATGGTCCAGTTCTCGACATACTCGCCTGTAACCCATGATTTGTCGGGGATGGGCAGCATGGAGTCGCCGCTGATCTGAAATGTACGGTATTTGCGGTCGCGCGAGAGGAACGGAAGCTGGAAGGTTGGCAGCACCCTGATAAAGTCGGGATCGGCAAAGCCATGCGTATAGCCCGCCGAGGCCTTTTCGTTTACCAGTTCGATGTTTTCGTTGTTCCCGTTGTCGACCGTGGTGGCCAGCACCCGCAACTTGCTGCCTTTGAGGTATACGTCGTAGCCTCGTTCAACCTGGGTGAGCTGGCTTTCCGACAGCGACGACAGGTCGACCCTGATGAGGGTGTCAACGGCAATACCGAAATAGTCAGAGAAGGCAGGCAGCGTTTCGATGCCCGGTTGTGCCACCTGGTTCTCATAGCCGCTCAGTGTTGAGCGTTTCATCTTCAGGGCGTGGGCTACGTCGTCCTGTGTGCGGCCCCTTCGGTTTCGTAGTAATTTGATGTTTGAGCTGAAAAACATGGTTAAATGGTTAAATGGTTAAATGGTTACATGGTTACATGGTTACATGCCTGCCCCAATTTCTTGGGGGTTAAATGCCTGTCCCGATTTCTCGGGGGTTAAATTCGTGAGACTGCCTTTTTATGAGCGAAGCGAAATGAAAAGGCTTAGTCGAACGAATCCCGATTTATCGGGATGGTTTCAGTGTTTCATGGTTATGTGTGGTGTGAATTTGGATTTGAGTTTGATTTGAATTCACCTCACCTCACCCCTGGCCCCTCTCCTCAGAGGAGCCAGGGGTGAGGTGCATATTTTTTTTTAAAAACTTGCATACCGTATCAATTAATGATTATATTACAATCAAAATAATGATTAAATATTAATCAAAAGTAATACAATTAAAACAGTAAAAGCAAGTTTTTTTCAATTTTTTTTATGATGAACGATAAAAGGCAGATCATCCACCTCGACCTCGACACTTTTTTTGTATCGGCGGAGCGGCTGGTAAACAGTCGTTTGATTGGCAAACCCGTTATTATTGGCGGGCTTTCAGATCGTGGCGTAGTGGCAAGCTGCAGTTACGAAGCACGCCGTTTCGGGGTACATTCGGCCATGCCGATGAAGACGGCCAGGGCCCTGTGCGGGGATGCTGTTGTTATCAGGGGCGACATGGATCTTTATTCGCGTTATTCCGAAATGGTTACGGAGGTCATTGCCGAACGTGCCCCCTTGTACGAAAAGGCGTCGATCGACGAGCACTATATCGACATCACGGGCATGGACCGCTTCTTCGGCTCACTGAAGTGGACCGGCGAGCTGAGGCAACGTATCATCAGGGAGACGGGGCTGCCGATCTCCTTCGGCCTCTCGGTGAACAAGACCGTTTCCAAGATCGCCACCGGCGAGGCCAAGCCCAACGGGCTGCTGCAGGTGCTGCAGCCTGAAGTGCAGTCGTTTCTTGCCCCGCTCCCGGTAAGCAGGATCCCCATGGTTGGCAAAAAGGCATACGAGCTGTTGCGCTCGATGGGCGTTTCGCGGATAGAAACACTGGCAGACATCCCCCCGGAAATGATGGAACGCCTGATGGGAAAGAACGGTATATTGTTGTGGAAAAAGGCCAACGGCATCGACAACAGCCCTGTGCAGCCATATTCGGAACGCAAATCGATCAGTTCCGAAAGCACTTTTGAGAACGATACCATTGATATAATACGGATAAAGGAGATCATTAGCGCGAAGATTGAAAAGCTGGCTTTTGAGCTCAGAAAGAAGCAAAAACTCACTTCCTGTATCACAATAAAGATCCGCTATGCCAATTTCGACACCCACAGCCTGCAAAAGCGCATTCCTTACACGGCTTTCGACCATGTGCTCATCCCCCTCGGGACAGCGCTTTTTGAGAAGTTGTATCAGCGGCGGATGCTGATCAGGCTGGTGGGGGTCAGGTTCAGCCACCTGGTGAGCGGGGTGCAGCAACTCAACATGTTCGAGGACACGCCGGAAATGGTGAATTTGTATAATGCGATGGACAGGATACGGCTCAGGTACGGGAAGAAGGCGGTGAGAAGGGCAGTGGGGATATGAATTCCGAGTGCCGAGTGCCGAATCCTGAATTAGTCGTAATACTTAATATGTAATACCTTGTACTATAACTGCCACACATACAACAGTTTGCGTTACGGAACCCTGAGCCCGGAAACACTGGTGAAACTTGCCAAAAGTAAGGGAATAGAGGCTTTGGGCATTGCCGACATCAACAATTCCACGGGGGTGATGGACTTTATTAAAGCATGCAATGAAGCGGGCATACATCCCGTGGCGGGAATGGAATTCCGCAACGGGAACGAATACCTGTACACGGGCATTGCCCGCAACAACGAAGGTTTCAGGGAGCTGAACGAGTTCCTGTCGGAACACCGCCTGGAGAAGAAGGAGCTTCCCGCCAGGGCCCCCGTATTGCCAAACTGCTATGTGGTATATCCCTTCGGGGGTTCGCACCCGGAGAAACCCGCCGACCATGAATATGTCGGCATACGCCCCTGCGATACAGGCAGGCTCCTCTCCTCCCCTTTTCGCAGCAGGCAGTCGAAGCTGGTGGTGCGCCATCCGGTGAGCTTTGCCGGAAGCGGCGGCTATGAACTGCACCGTCACCTGTGTGCCATCGGCAACAACACCCTGCTCCCGAAGCTCACTTCACCGATGACGGCAGCCGCCAATGAGTTTTTCCTGCCTGAAGATGATGTGCTGAAGGCTTTTGAACATTATCCCGACATCCTCCGGAACACTGAAAGGATGATGGCCGGTTGCCATATCGAATTCGATTTTCATTCCATTAAGAACAAGAAAACCTTTACCGGGAGTGTTTACGACGACAAGCTGCTGCTGGAGAAGCTGGCCATGGACGGGCTGGAGTACCGGTATGGCAAAAAAAACCGCGGGGCGGAAGAAAGGGTCAGGCATGAGCTCGTCATGATCACCCGCCTGGGTTTTGCCGCCTATTTTCTCATCACCTGGGACACCATCCGCTATTCCATGTCGCGCGGGTTTTATCATGTTGGCCGCGGCAGCGGGGCGAATAGTGTGGTGGCCTACTGCCTGAAGATCACTGATGTTGACCCCATTGAGCTGAACCTTTACTTTGAGCGCTTCATCAATCCGCGCAGGAGCAGCCCACCCGATTTCGACATCGACTATTCATGGCGGGAAAGGGATGAGGTGCAGGACTATATTTTCAAGCGTTACGGGCGAAAACACACCGCTTTACTTGGTGCCATGTCGACTTTCAGGGGGCGTTCCATCTACCGCGAACTGGGGAAGGTATATGGATTGCCGAAGGCCGAGATCGACCGCCTGGCGCACCATCCGGATGCCCCGGAAGGGAAAGACCATATCACCGAAAAGATACACTCCCTGGCGGGGATGATGGCCGGCTTTCCCAATGTCAGGAGTATCCATGCCGGGGGGATCCTTATTTCGGAGGAGCCCATATGTTACTATACCGCCCTGGATATGCCACCAAAGGGCTTTCCCACCACGCAGTGGGACATGTACGTGGCTGAGGACATCGGCTTTGAGAAGCTCGACATCCTCAGCCAGCGGGGCATCGGTCATATCAGGGAATGTGCCGGCATTGTGAAGGAGAACAGGGGCATCAGCGTGGATGTGCACAGGGTTGAAATGTTCAAGAAAGATGAAAAGGTGAAGGCGCTTTTGCGCCGGGGCGAGACCAACGGTTGCTTCTACGTGGAAAGTCCTGCCATGCGGGGATTGCTGAAGAAGCTGCGCTGCGACGACTACCTGCGGCTGGTTGCGGCCAGTTCCATCATACGGCCGGGCGTGGCCCGCTCGGGCATGATGCGCGAATACATCCGTCGCTTCCATCACCCCGATGATTTCGAATACATCCACCCCGTGATGAAGGAGCAACTGGAAGAGACATACGGCGTGATGGTGTACCAGGAAGATGTACTGAAGGTTTGCCACCACTTTGCCGGCCTTGACCTGAGTGATGCCGATGTGCTGCGCAGGGCCATGAGCGGCAAATTCAGGGGCAGGAAAGAGTTTGAGCGTATCCTGCAGAAATTCTTCAGTAACTGCAGGGAATCTGGCTATCCTGATGAGGTCACAAAGGAAGTGTGGCGGCAGATTGAGTCTTTTGCCGGTTATTCCTTCTCCAAGGCCCATTCGGCCTCCTATGCTGTGGAAAGCCTCCAGAGCCTGTATTTAAAGGCCTATTACCCCCTGGAGTTCATGGTGGCGGTAATCAACAACTTCGGAGGCTTCTACCAGCGCTGGGTGTATTTCAACGAAGCCCGGCGCCGGGGAGGCATCATCATGCTGCCCTGCGTGAACCACAGCAACTACACGACCAGGATCATCGGAAAGAAGATCTATACCGGTTTTATCCATATCGAAAGTCTCGAAAGGGCTGTCGGGAAAGGCATTCCCGAAGAACGTGAAACCAACGGCAGCTTCGGCTCGCTGGAGGACTTCATCCACCGCATCCCTGCCGGGATAGAGCAGCTGGTGTTGCTGATCCGCAGCGGGGCGTTCAACTTCCTGGGGAAACCGAAATCACATTTGCTCTGGGAAGCACATCTCCACCTGGGAAAGAAAACCACGCCTCATTCCGGCCCGCTCCTCTTTATTCAGGATGTGAAGAAATACCAATTGCCCCGGCTCGAAAGCAATAAACTGGAAGATGCCTACGACGAACTGGAGCTCATCGGCTTCCCACAGAGCATGACATGGTTCGGGATGCTGCAACGGCCGGCAAACGGCACCGTGCGGGCCGGGGAAATGATGAAATACGTGGGGCGCAGGGTGCAGATGGCCGGGGTGTTGGTCACGGTGAAGTATGTGCGCACCGTAAAGAAGGAGATCATGCACTTTGCCGCTTTCCTCGACGACAGGGGCGAGTTCTTCGACAGCACCCACTTTCCCGATACCCTGAAGAAATACCCCTTCCGCGGAAACGGGGTGTACCTGCTTTACGGCAGGATCGTGGAGGAGTTTGGGTTTCCCAGTATTGAAATTGACAGAATGCTAAAACTTCCGTTGAAGGCGGATCCGCGGGCCGTTTGAATTCTGAAATCTGATATTTGAAATCTGAATTTTGAAGTGAATCGTTTATGGGCTGTTTCTTTGAGAGCTTCTGACTGATGTCACAAATATGCTGACCAGTTGGTTAGCTTCATCAACAGTCATGGTAATCAGCTCTTGATTCCTACACAAATTATTTTGCTCAATAATTAGCAGGTTTATGTATGATTCTCTAAGTTCCTTCAAACTCACACCTTGTTTATGAATGAAGTCTTTCCTTGATTCAGCACTTCGTGCTTCACCATAATTTAATGCCGCACCTGTTGATGATCTAATCAGCTGTTTTGATAAGTGATCTGCTTCAAAACTCCCATTTAGCTGCTTTTTCACCGAAATGCACAAACTAACAAAATTAATTAGTCTTTTTTGTAGGTTTTCTTTCATACTAATTAATACTCGAATCACAGAAATGTCACACCTAAAAGACTGTATTTTTTACAATACTTCAGAATTCAGATTTCAAATATCAGATTTCAGATTTCTACCCCCATGGATTTTCAGGATCATAGTTGAACCTCTTCCCGCTTCCCATTCCCTGAAGCTCAACATCTTCCTGTGTTTTGACATCGTATTCGGGCACAACCCTCTCCCCTGTCGGTTTGAGGAGTTCCGGGCCTTCGGCGCGCGGGTTTTTGATGGCGGGGCCAATGGGATAGGCATTCATCAGCTCTGCGAAATAAGGCTTCAACAGTTTGGTGATGTCGGCCAGGGGCAGGCTGTTGTCGAGCCATTTTTTTTCATGCCGCTGGTCGAGGATGACGGGTGAACGGTGGTGAGGCAGTTTTAGCAGCAATTCATTGGCCGTGGTGGTGATAATGGCGAAGCCCCTGACGATCTCGCCGGTTTCCGTGTTCAGCCATTCATCCCAGATGCCTGCAAAGGAAAAGGGCCTGACCTGGTTCCTCAGGTATACTACAAAGGGCTTCGACAGTTTTTCCTTAAGGGTCCCTTCGATAAAGGCATCGGCGATGACCAGGCAGCGTTGTGAGCGGATGGGCTTGCGGAAGGCAGGCTTGATGATGATGCCCTTTGCGCCTTTGTAGCCGGGGTCATCATCCTTATTGTGATCGCCTTCGGCGCGGGCATTGATAAGGTACATGGGCTTTTGGGCCCAGAAAGGGGTCATGCCGAAGCGGTACAGCTGAAGCTCCCGGGGGTTGTCGGCGGTGATGACCGGGGCCATCTGCCCCGGGGCGATATTGTATGCAGGCCTCCATCCCATTCCTTCCGGGGCGGTGACGTTGAACCTTTTTTCGATCTGTTCGAGTTTCTGTACAAGGATGTAACGGCCGCACATGAGGTGTCAGGTTTGTGGTAAAGATAATGAATATCAAGGTACGTGGTGCGGGGGACGGGGTTATCCGGTTAAATGGCTGCGACTATACAGCCTGCCCCACTCCATCGCTGAATCACAAGCCTGCCCCGGGCCCCCGGGGAATCACCGAATAAACTGTTTTTCAGTGCCTGATCCGAGGACTCGGCGGTTTCAGAACTTGCCGGAGGGCCCCCCTTCCCCCGTACCCATTTATCAACCCGGCTTCGTACTATTTGTTTTATCTTTCGAAATACCATTTCTGTAATATGTAATTCGAACACTATAATTAACGATATTTGATAGGACTATTAATAAACTCAAAACGTTAAATCATGAAAAAATCAATAATGGGCTGGATCTTTGTATTCATGCTTCTTTGCCACCTCCCTGTTTTCCCACAGCCCGGCAACGGCGACTGGGGAACCAACAAATACATTGCTCCGTTGAGCCAGAAATGCGCCGTTTCGCTGGCTGAAAATGGTTACATCTATCTGCTGCATCATTATATTCCCTCATTTACCGGCGACATGAACGGGTGGATACTCTATGTTTCACAGGACGGCGGGCAGACATTCAACCAATGGGCACACGTCGATTACGATATAAATAATTACCATCTGAAGGATGCCGCCCTGGTTGCCACCGGCGATGATCCTGCCAATATCAAAATCTTTATCGCAGAGTTGCTCAACACTGGCAACTCAGGGCTGAACGACGGCTATTGCCGCATACACGAGGTTTCATCGGGAGGGACACAGGTTATTTACGCCTATAATTACGGAAAGGATCCTGCCTATTCCATCTCCCTGGCCAGCGACAGCCGTGCACCGGGCGGCGATGCCAATCCTTTTGCCGTGGCTGTTGCCTGGACAGGATATGACAGCCCCCTGCAGGCTGATGAACTGCACCTGGTTTATTCCCTGAACGGCGGCGCCGACTTTACCTACCGCAACATGTACCAGTATCCCGGACTTAACCGTGTAAGCCTTTCGTTGGGCGGAACTTCACAACTGGATATCGGATATTATGCCATTGCTTTTGAGACCAATTATAATGCCGGTGCCGGCATGGGCGATGTGGGCCTTTTCCTTGGGAGGATCAGCAGCTTTGCCTTCGCCTGGGCCGATCCGGTAATCGTAAGCCACAAATACGCCTATCTTTCAGGCAAGGTGGGAAGACCGGCGGTATGTCTCATGCAGGACCAATATGATTATGTGCCCGGTTCAAACTTTGTCCCCCTGCTCATTACCATGGAAGACTACAGCAATGCATCGAACAGTGACCTGGCCGTCATGCGTTTCAACACCACCTACCAGTTCACGGGCTTCAACCCGGAGGTTCCCGGCATGTCGATGATCGATATCGACTATCCTTTCGGGCCCAACAGCAGCCATCACGAAAAAAATCCTCATATGATATACGACAGGGATTTCAATCATTTTTTGTTGACCTATTCTACGAAAAATACGGAGGAACTGATCTATAGTGGTGTCAATGCAGGAGATCTTATTTCCGGCAACTGGTGGGTTATGGGCAATTACCGCAGCAATACCGGTGACCTTCCCGATAATCCCATGCCGCATGTCGACATTGACCTCAGCCAGGGTAAAGCCGTATTTTCGTGGAAGGATAACTACCTGGGCATCCTCTCCCCTGCCAAATCCTATTTCGACACAGAATGGTGGGTGGTGGATGTGCCGGAGGCGAAGGCTGACCACATGGATGTGTACCCCAATCCTGCCGTTGACCGGATCATGATACGGTTACATCCTGCATCGGAGTTTACTTATATCATTTGTAACACCCGGGGGCAGGTACTTTTGAGCGGCGAAGGGAATCAGGCGCAAACACAGCTAAACATCCCCCCTTCAACACCACGGGGCATATACCTGCTGAGAATAAAAACACCCGGCGGGGAAATGGTTAAAAAAATACTGCTGCAATAGCTGCGGGAGCACAACGGGTATGCCCGGCGGCACGACTGCAGCTTTATAATTTGATGATCTTTTTGGTTATGGTTTGCTGATCCAGCAATACCCTGCAAAAATATACCCCCGCCGGAAGCCGGCTGATACCCAGTTCCATTTCGTTTTTCGCTTGATTCATTACTTTGAAGATCAGGCGCTCACCGGCAGGATTCAGGATTTCGACGACCGGATTTGCTGCGGTCACATGACTGACGCTGATCCTGATGACATCTCTGGCCGGAACAGGACAGATGAATACTTCAGGCCGGATGATCTCATTTACCATGGTTGCTTCCAGTGATGCAATATAAAGGTGATAGGAAGTAAAATTATTCTCCTGAAGATTCTCAAATCGAACAGATAGTTGTTTTATGGGAATGTCGGGCATAAAGAATGCGGCGGCGGCCTCACTCGCTGGCATACCTCCTATAATGACATTGTCGTATGCAACATAAGTTTCTGGTGTATCAGAACCAAGCAATGCTGCGTTAACTGGATCCCATTTCGGAATATTCAAGCCATCTGATATAAGATCACAGTCAAAAAGTTCAACGAGCCAGCTGTCAATAATATCAGGAGATACCGGCTCATCATTGATATCTATAGCATCAATCAGACAATTTTCAACATCAATATCAGTCACACAAAATCCCCAGCCATTGGCCGGTGTGGTTTCGTTAAAGTTTATCGTTAATATGGATATGGAAAGAACCGTGTCACCTGCGGTCCCTTCTCCATTTGGATAATTTTGCATTCGAAGATTATCAGCATAATCAGCCTGTCCGAATGTGTTCTCAAAGGCGTTGCCATCGTCAAACACTTCATCATTCAATACCTCCATTTTATAAATGGCACCTATGGCCGACCAGCTAAAATTGGGTAAGGCCGCATTCGTGAAAGTGCCGGTTCCGGCATTCGTTGCTGTAATTTCAAATTCAGCGTATTCCTGTGCTGATAAAGTTAAAAAGCAAAAGGAAAAAGTTAGAAGTAAGAGTAAATTTTTCATGGTTTTTCGTTTTTTGTTGTCATTTTTGAATGATTAATTTTTTTATTGTGTTTTTTTCATCAACTATCAGGCGGCAGAAATAGACCCCGTTTTTTAAATGGCTTACATCAATTTCTGTGTTGTTTATTCCTGTCGATATTTGCTTTTCGAGGAGTTTTTTTCCATTTAAATCATAAATCTCAAAAACCGAAGGCTGTTGACTGAATACTGATGAATGCAAACTGATGACTGATGAAGCCGGGTTGGGGTAAATCTCAAACTTCTTAGCTTCTTTCCCATCTCCAACTCCCGAAACCTCGGTGTATTTCAACAGCGTTTTTTCATTGCCAACAACATAGCCGTTGGTTGGGGAGGTGAAATGAACTCCTCTGAGAAAATTGGTGGTCAATCCCTGTGCCTGCAAATACCAGTTTTCACCTCCATCTATCGTATGGATTATCGTTCCCTGAGATCCAACTGCCCAGCCTTCATTTTGATTTAAGAAAAATACACTATACAGAGAATTAGAGACTGGATCTATCTGTGAATACCAAGTCTCTCCACCATTTACGGTATGCCCTATTAGTCCACTATTCCCTACAACCCATCCTTCTTGATTACTAATAAAGAAGATAGAGTTATAAGTCCCTACAGGACCTGATTGGAAACTAAAGGAGGTCCCGTTATAATATGATATAGTGCCTCCTCCGCAAACCCAAACATTATTTTCTGATGGAGAAGTTATCCCGGCAAGGTGAGATGAAAGCCCGCTGTTTAAATTGCTTACACCCTCCGGCGTGATACTAAAAACGGCCCCATTATCCCCGCAGGCATATCCCTGGGTGGAGTTTGCAAAGTCCAGATCAGTGAGTGTAGAAGGAATTGCACCGTGAAAATTCCAGTTTATACCGCCGTTGGTGGTTCTGTAAACAAATCCGCTTCCTCCACCGGTGTATCCTTCATTCTCATCAATCATATAAATGGCTTTAGTTGCGGTACCAAGACTCGTTTCCTGAATTTCAAAAGTTGCCCCGCCATCGGTGGTGTGGTAAATTTCCGGTCCGCTGCTTACTGACATCCAGCCCTCAACGTCGGAAATAAAGTACACGCCGGAGAAGTCGGGATCACCGGGGATGTTCGCGCTGAGGTCGGTCCAGCCGTATTGTTGCGCAAAAGCTTGCCTGTCGACTGACAGGACAAAAGTGAAAAGGCAAAAGGCAAAAGTTGAAAGAAGAAGTTTTTTCATTTTTGTATGATTAATTTTTTGCTTACTGTTTGATTTTCAAACTGCAGCTGAATCATGTACACTCCGTTTTGCAATCCACTTACATCAACTTCCGTTGTTTCATTTCCTGCCGGGAAATATTTCTCGAGTAATTTCCTTCCATTCAAATCAAAAAGTTCAACAGTCACCGCATCAACCCGCAACCCGCAACCCGCAACCTGAAACTTCTCACTCGCCGGGTTGGGGTAAATATCAAACTGAACGGTTTCAATTATTGTGCTGCCTGTGCCGGTAAGGTCACCATATTTAAGCAGTGTTTTGCCATTTCCAACCACATAACCGTTGGTGGGTGAAGTGAAATGGACACCACTGAGAACATAGATAGTCAATGCTGAGCCTTCCTCATCAACAGTCCAGGTATCGCCGCCGTTGGTTGTTTTAAAAATAGTACCATTAAATCCGACCGCCCATCCTACATTTTCATCCAGGAAGAAGACATCAGACATAGACCATTGATCCGGGTTTATTTGTTGGTGCCAGATCTCACCTCCATCTTCCGTATGGCCGATTAGGCCAGAATTCCCTACGACCCATCCTTCGTTATCATTAATAAAATAAAGTGAGTTATAAGTTCCTCCAGGACCTAACTGGTATTCAAAGGAAGTCCCGTTAAAATAGGATATGGTACTTCCGCCGCATACCCATACATTATTAACAGATGTAGCGCTAATACCAAAAAGATTTGTTGAAAGCCCGCTGTTTAAATTGGTTACTCCCAGTGGCGTGATGCTAAAAACTGCTCCATTATCCCCGCAGGCATATCCCTGGGTGGAGTTTGCAAAGTCCAATTCATTGAGAGAAGAAGACATTGCGCCGAGGAGATCCCAGTTTATACCGCCATCAAGGGTCCGGTAAACAAACCCGCTTCCTCCGCCGGTGTATCCTTCATTTTCATCGATCATATAAATGTCAGAGGTTGAAGTGCCAAGACTTGTTTCCTGTATTTCAAAAGTTTCCCCGCCATCGGTGGTGTGGTAAATCTCCGGTCCGCTGCTTACTGACATCCAGCCTTCATTGTCGGAAACGAAGTACACACCGGAAAAGTCGGGGTTGCCAGGGACGTTGGCGCTAAGGTCGGTCCAGCCGTATTGCTGGCTCAGGGCGTAGGGCATAGGGCTTAGGGCAAAGAGCAGAAGAAGGATATGAAGTTTTTTCATGGCGGTTATTTTTGGATGATGAGTTTTTGTGTGGCGCTGTATTTTTCAGAAATCAGGCGGCAGAAATACACCCCGCTTGCCAACCCGC
>CAYOLA010000035.1:0-19952 GCA_964404735.1 uncultured Bacteroidales bacterium | reverse complement strand
AAAAAGATATTAATGATGGTAACGGATATCATAAAGGAGAAACCGTAAAACATAAAACCGATCTCAAAATGGAGATAAGGGCGGTTATTGCGAAGGATGAAAACCATATTGCGCCATGATTCCCTGACCGAAGCCCCGAAACGCAGCGCGAGCGGATGCTGCACAACCCGTGAGTAATCAATTTCGGACAATACAAAAAGTGAAGCAATACCCAACAGTGCCGTAAACGGAAATACGTATGTAAAGGCGTAGTTGTTGGCATCGAGCAGCAGGCCATAGGCAAAAGTTGACACCAGGATGATGATCTTGTTCACCGAAGTGGCATAGCTGTATAGCTTTCCGAAGTTTTCGTGGCGGTAGTTGGTTTTCAGCAATACGTTAATGGCCGGGTATATGATGATATTGCCAAAAAAATAAACCAGGAAGACGAAGAGAAAAAGATAATGCCACACCGACTCTGCATCGAGTGCCGCAGGATTGGCCGGGATCAGGGCCAGCAACAGCAGCGGGAGGCGCGTGGCAATACCGGTAATACGCAGCATCAGGCGCTTGTTCCGTATGCGCTTGCGGAACTGGTTGAAGATAAACAGGAAAATGAACACCACCATGCTGAACTGGAAAAGAAAGGCGAGCTGGTAATTGCTGCCCTTCATGCTGTATATGAACACATACTCGTTCAGTGCCAGCACACCCAGAATAATCCCTTCCAGTATTGAATAGATGAGATGAAGCCTGAACGCCTTGCGCTCGACAGGATTAAGCCGGCCGGTCAAATTAATCATGAAGCCCATTTGAAAGTTGCAAAATTAATGCTTTAAACATATGGCATGACGCTTTGTTTTACATACTACCTATTGTTTCGTTCATGACCCTGTTAATTGTTTATTTTTACAAAAAGTTTATCCGGGAAGCCGGACAATACATCACAATATGATCAAAAACTGCGCAAGGTGCAACGCCATCATCGACTGCCGTTCCGACCACATAGAGAACTGTGCCTGCTTTGGCATACCACTGCATGATGCCACCAGGCGATATCTGGAAAAGACCCGTTACGGCTGTCTTTGCAACCGCTGCCTGCTCGAACTGAACGAAATGGCCGTTCGGGCAAAGGATCACAAATTTCCACTCGAATTCAATGAGATGCAGGAAAGACTGCACTTTTACCGGGAAGGCGGCATGATCGTTTTTACCGAATTTTACCACATCCTCAAAGGATATTGCTGCGAAAACGGATGCAGGCATTGCGCGTACGGTTTTAAAAAGCAGGAACAGCCCTAAAAGGATGCCGGAACCCATGAACAAGAGCGCCGGTTAAGTGTTAAATCCAAAAAGTTATAAAATGAAAAAACTGATCATCATGAGCATTATTATAAGCAGCATCATACCGCTGCAATCGCAGGAAAAAAACTTTCACAGCTTTACCGTCAAGACCATCACCGGAGAAGAGATCAGCCTGTCGGAATTCAGGGGAAAGAAAGTGCTGGTAGTGAATACCGCTTCAAAATGCGGGCTTACGCCCCAGTATGAAAACCTTCAGAAGCTTTACGAGGAATACGGCGGTGACGATTTCACCATTGTCGGCTTTCCGGCCAATAACTTTCTGAGCCAGGAGCCCGGAAGCAACGAAGAGATACAGGAGTTCTGCAGCATCAACTACGGTGTAACATTCCCGATGATGGCCAAAATCTCGGTAAAGGGGAAAGGCATACATCCGCTCTACGCATGGCTTACCGACAAGGACGAGAACGGGGTGATGGACGCCAAAGTCAGCTGGAATTTCCAGAAATTCCTGATCGATGAGAACGGCAACCTGGTCGACATGGTGCCTCCGAAGAACAGCCCATACGACGAACGCATCATCGGCTGGATCAAATCTGCGCCGGCGGGCGATGAGAGCAACTAAGCAGGGCATCATTTTCATATCAGCATTATTCTCCGTACTTTTATCCCCAAAACGGGATAAATGGACATACGCTCATTCTTTAAGATCACATACGGGCTTTATATAGTCAGTTCCAGGGACGGCGACCGCCTCAACGGCCATGTGTCGAACACCGTTTTCCAGGTGTCGGCCGACCCTCCCCTTTTCGCCATTGCCACCCACAAGGACAACCTGACCACCTCTTTCATCAGGGCAAGCGGGGTTTTCTCCGTTTCCGTGCTGCAGCAGGATGTCGACCTGCAATTCCTGGGCCCCTGGGGTTTCAACAGCGGCAAGGAGGCCAACAAGTTTGCCGGAACAAATTATATGGAAGGCAAGAGCGGCGCACCCATTCTGCTCGACAAAGCCATTGCCTACATCGATTGCGAAGTCAGGAAGGAGATCGACACCGGTTCGCACATACTCTTCATCGGCGAGGCTGTTGACGCGGCTGTGCTCGACGACGGCAAGCCGCCGCTCACCTATCAGTATTACCGGGACGTGATCAAGGGGCTCTCGCCCGAAAATGCGCCGACCTATACCGAAAAATCCAAACTGGCTGAACTGGAAGAGATCAAAAGCGCAGAGATGAAAAGCTATAAATGCCTTGTATGCGGATACATTTATGATCCCGCCGAAGGCGACGGGCCGAAAAACATCCCGGCAGGAACCGCATTCGAAGACCTGCCCGATAACTGGACCTGCCCCATCTGCGGGGTGGGCAAGAACGAATTCATCGCAATTTGATCATATTAATCAATCACGATAACAGAGAATGGAAAGCATCAAAGGAACCCAGACCGAAAAGAACCTGCTAAAGGCATTTGCCGGTGAATCGCAGGCAAGGAACCGTTACACTTTTTTTGCAAAACAGGCCAAAAAGGAGGGCTATGAGCAGATTGCCGCCCTCTTTGCCGAGACGGCCATGAATGAGGAAGAACATGCCAAGATATTCTTTAAGTTCCTGGAAGGGGGCGATGTGGAGATCACGGCTGCTTACCCGGCCGGCAGGATCGGCACCACTGCCGAAAACCTGAAAGCCGCCGCCATGGGCGAAAACGAAGAATGGACCAAGCTTTACCCCGACTTTGCCGGTGTGGCCGCAGCCGAAGGCTTTAAGCGGATCGCATCCGTCTTTAAACTGATCTCGAAGATCGAGGCCGACCATGAAGCGCGTTTTCTCAGGCTGCTGGAAAACCTGGAAGAAGGGCGGGTTTTTGAACGTGGGGAAAAGATCGCATGGATCTGCCGCAAATGCGGGCATGTCCATTTTGGCAGCAAGGCGCTCAAAAATTGCCCGGTTTGCAACCATCCGCAAGGCTATTTTGAAGAAAAAGCCAACAACTACTGATCCCGTGACCGGTGAATTGTTAAGCCAAACCGGCAGCCCCGGCTATCAACCATTTATCATCTTAACATGATAAGCGGTGAACAGGTCCATTCTCCGTCTGTCCATCCCGAACATCATCAGCAACATCACCGTGCCGCTGCTTGGCATGGCCGATCTGGCCATCCTCGGACACCTGGGTGCCTCGTCGGGCGACTATATCGGGGCCATTGCCCTGGGGGGGATGATCTTCAATTTTATTTATGCCATCTTCAGCTTTCTGAGGATGGGCACCACCGGCTTTACCGCACAGGCCTATGGTGCGGGAAACAAAGCTGAATCGGCCAATATCCTGGCAAGATCGCTGCTGGTTGCCCTGGCCGGCAGCCTTCTGCTTATCCTATTTCAGGTGCCCATCGACTGGTTCACTTTTACGATCGTCGACAGCAGCGAGCATGTCAAAAGCCTTGCCTCCGAATATTTCATGATCCGCATCTGGGCCGCACCGGCCGCCCTCAGCATGTATGCCCTGAACGGCTGGTTTCTGGGCATGCAGAATGCCAGGATACCCATGGTACTGGCCATACTGATCAACCTGCTGAACGTGGGTGCCAACTATTTCTTTGTCTACCGCCTGGGGATGACATCCGACGGCGTTGCCTGGGGTACGGTGCTGGCGCAATATACGGGACTTCTCGCTGCGCTGCTCATGCTGCTGCTGTTCTACCGGAAATCATTTGTCAACCTCCGTATAAGCGCCATTATTCAACTGAAGGCACTCAAGCGCTTTTTCAAAGTGAACGCCGACATCATGGCCAGGACCATCCTGCTCATCCTTGCCTTTTCGATATTCACCGTTAAATCGGCCGGGATGGGTGATGATGTGCTGGCGGTGAACACCCTCCTGCTGCAGTTTCTTTTTCTCTTTTCCTATTTCATCGATGGGTTTGCCTATGCGGCAGAATCACTGGCGGGCAGTTTCTTCGGGGCAGGCGACAAGGCCCTGCTGAAAAAGTTCACCAGATACATTTTTCTCTGGGGGATAAGCATTAGTTTGCCATTCAGCCTGGCTTACCTGGCAGCCGGAAAATACGTTTTGTTCATCCTTACCGACGACCCCGGCATAATCGCCATGGCCGTCCCATATCTCCCCTGGCTGGCCCTCATCCCGCTCGTGTCCTTCACCGCCTTTATCTGGGATGGAATATTCACAGGCTGCACGGCAACCGCAGCCATGCGAAACACCATGATCGCGGCCACCCTCTTCATTTTTATACCCTTCAGCTATCTATTCACCGCCGCCTGGGATAACCACGGCCTGTGGCTGGCCATGATCCTTTTCCTGCTGGCCAGGAGCGCGTTCATGAGCCTCTACGCGCCAAGGGCCATCTTTGCCGGCATGAACAACTGATAAGCTTCCTGCCGACCCTGCCGAAACCTGCGCACTTTATCCGCAAAAGGCGCGAAAGGGCTTTAAACCATGTTCAAAAAAACCATTTTTGATTACTTTTGTTTATCTTAAAGAAATTGACCTTTATGAACAGGAAAAAAACCGGCGAAAAAGAGACCATCTTTCCCAGGGAAGAAGTGTTGCATGATTACAGCATTGCCTGCCTGAGCAGGCAGCTCAGCTTGTTGGGCAGGCGCGAGGTGCTGTCGGGAAAGGCAAAATTCGGCATTTTCGGCGATGGCAAGGAAGTGCCGCAACTGGCCATGGCGAAGGTTTTCAGGGAAGGCGACTGGCGGGCGGGCTATTACCGCGACCAGACCTTTATGCTTGCCACGGGGATGATGAAAGCTGAAGAATTCTTTGCCCAGTTATACGGGGACACCGCGCCGGGGGCCAATCCCGGAACGGGCGGCAGGATGATGAACAACCATTTCGCTACGCGTACACTTGATGAAAAGGGGGAATGGAAGGACCTTGGCAAAATAAAAAATTCCTCGGCCGACATATCACCTACGGCGGGTCAGATGCCGCGCCTGCTCGGCCTGGCACTGGCATCCAAACATTACCGCAACAACCCGGACCTGAAAGAGTACAAAAAATTTTCAGTGAACGGAAATGAGGTTGCCTTCGGCACCATCGGCGATGCCAGTACCTCCGAAGGAATCTTTTGGGAAACCATCAACGCTGCCGGAGTGATGCAGGTACCCATGGCCGTATCGATCTGGGACGATGGCTGGGGAATATCGGTACCACGCGAATACCAGACTACGAAAGGAAGCATTTCGGAAGTGCTGAAGGGCTTTGCAAAGACCAAAACCGCTAAAGGTTACCTCATTTACACCCTGAAAGGCTGGGATTATCCCGCCCTTTGCAAGGCATACCGCGAAGGCATTGCGCACTGCCGGAAAGAACACATACCCGTGATCTTTCATGTGGAAGCGCTCACACAACCCCAGGGCCACAGCACATCGGGCTCGCACGAACGCTACAAAAGCCCGGATCAACTGGATTGGGAAACCCGTCATGATTGCATCAGGAAGATGCGCGAATGGATCATTGAACGCGGGATTGCCGATGCCGCCACCCTCGACGGCATTGAAGAGGAAGCCGTGCGGCAGGCGAAAGAAGCCAAAAAGAATGCCTGGAACAATTTCCGGAAGCCCCTCAGTGAGCGCCGGGACGATTTCCTGCGCATGGTCGACATCAGCACCTGCAACTGTGCAAAGACCAGCCGCATCAATGCCATCAAGGAAGAACTGGCCATTGTGGGCGAGCCGGTGTGGAAGGATATCATGTCGTCGGGAAAGAAGATCCTGCGCCTGATATGCGATTCATGCAGCAACCCGCAAAATTCACTCAAGAAAAACGTGATGCAGTGGCGTGACGAAGCCATGAAATGGAACAGGGAAGCATACAACGACCACCTCTGGAGCGAATCGGACCAATCGGCATTAAAAGTTGCGGCAGTTGCCCCCGAATATGATAAAGATTCACCCGCCATCCCGGGCAGGGAAATACTCAAAATGAATTTCGATTACATCTTCGAACACAACCCGCTGGTGTGTGCATTTGGCGAAGATGTGGGAAAGATCGGCGGTGTAAACCAAAGCATGGAAGGGCTGCAGAACAAGTATGGTGAGCTCCGGATCTTTGATACGGGCATCCGCGAAGCCACCATCATCGGGCAGGGCCTGGGCATGGCCATGAGGGGGCTGCGGCCCATGGCGGAGATACAATACTTCGACTATCTGCTTTATGCATTGCAGGTGCTGAGCGACGACCTGGCCACGGTACGTTACCGCACAAAGGGCGGACAAAAGGCACCCCTGATCATCAGCACACGCGGACACAGGCTTGAGGGCATCTGGCATTCGGGCTCGCCGCTCAGCATGGTGATCAACTCCATACGCGGCGTGCATGTGCTGGTGCCGCGAGACATGACCCGGGCAGCAGGTTTTTACAATACCATGCTCGAGTCTGACGAACCCGCCCTCATCATCGAGCCGCTAAACGCCTATCGCCTGCGCGAAAAACCGCCCTCCAACACCGGCCGGTTTAAAATTCCCGTCGGGAAACCCGAGATCATCAAAAGCGGCAGCGACATCACCCTGGTAACCTATGGCGCCTGCGTGCGCATTGCCGAAGATGCCGCTGCCCAGCTACAGGAGTTCGGCATCGACGTTGAACTGATCGATGTGCAGTCGCTCCTCCCCTTTGATATAAACCACATGATCCGCGATTCGATCATCAAAACCAACAAGGTGGTATTTTTCGACGAGGATGTGCCCGGCGGGGCCACCGCTTTCATGATGCAGCAGGTGCTGGAGGAACAACAGGCTTTTTACTATTTGGATGCGGCACCGGCCACCCTCACAGCCAGGGCCCACCGGGCTGCCTACAGCAGCGACGGCGATTACTTTTCGAACCCGAATGCAGAGGATGTATTTGACAAAGTTTATAACATGATGCATGAGATCAACCCCGCAAAGTACCCGAAAATATTCTGATCGCCCCCGGCATACAAAAATGCGTGAAACCCGGCAATTTTGCCAAAACGAATGAAAATCAACCGCTTCATACTGCTCTTACTGTTGTTATTGCCGGCTGCTGCCTGCCGGTATGAAACAAGCAAAGAAACTGAGACGAGCGATCATGAAGAAGCAAGCCGCAACCCGAACCCGCCCGCATGGCTCAACCCGACCCATCCTGACGGCTATTTGACATACAGCAGCGGCAATGCCGCAATTCACGTCACTACCGCAGAGCCGGAAGCCGGGGTCATCCACCTGGTCAAAAGGGATACCCTGAACGGGATCGCCGTGAGGCAGGCCGGTCTCCTCGATGTTTCCTTTATTCTTGAACAGGCGGAAAAGAGGGAAGCGGAAAAACCAGTGGAATTCCCGTACAGTTACATCAGCACAGACCGATACCTGGGTGTTAACTTCGACAACGATATATTCAACAATACCGACTATTATTACACCAATGGGATCAGGTTCGATTTTATTTCGCCGCTCTTCGCCTCTTCGCCCTTCGCCTACCCCATGCTCCCCGGCGGCAAAACATCCGTCAGCTACCATGGCATGTCCATTGTTCAGAACATGTACACCCCCACAAACCCCGACACCGGGCTTGTAATGGACGGCGACCGGCCTTTTGCCGCTTATCTGTATTTCGGGCATTTTAAAACCAGCCTGAACGGTAAAGCGAACTACCGCCTGCATTCGGAGATCATCATCGGCCTGATGGGTCCCGGATCGCTTGGGGGCTTCATGCAAAAACAGATCCACAACATCGAACCCGTAGGATGGCAAAACCAGATCCGGAACGATTTTGTCCTGAACTACACGGCAGAACTGGAAAAAGGGCTGATCAACAATGACATCCTCGACTTCAATATCTTTTCCAGAGGCCAGGCAGGTACCTTGTACGACAATGCCGGTGCGGGCGTCAGGATGCGGCTCGGCAGGTTCCTGCCCTTTTTCAGCTCCCTCCCGCTTGCACCTTACCGTTCGCTGGAACAACACAGCAGGCAAAAGTGGCAATATGGCATATTTGGAAGCTTCGAGGCACGCCTGGTGGCCTATAATGCCACCCTGCAGGGCGGCTTGTTCAACAAAACCAGCACTTATACAATGACGGCAAAACAGCTCAAAAACTTTTTAATACAAGCCTCGGCCGGGTTTTTCGTTGCCGCGGGAGCCATCGGGATCAGCTACGAACAGTTCTATATCAGCCCCGAATTTGAAGGAGGAAGGCATTTCAGGTGGGGACGCATCAGACTGAGCTATTGTTTTGGCAATTAAAACATATAAAAAAATCACACACATCAGGCAGTTACTAAATAATTGAAATATAAAACATGGATCAAAAAAACGGAAACGGAAACGGAAATGGCGGCGGGAACGGAAGGTCATGCCGCTTATTCGGGAAAGAAGCCGTAACATACCCTGTCAGCTTCGACCTCAAGGCCATCATTGATGCCGGTTTTAGCGAAAGTTCCAGCAAAACCAGGATGGAAGGCATCATGGACGGGCTCGGGGTGCGCTTTACAAACTGGCGGATCAAAAAAAGTTCGGCCGGCAGATACAACAGCTATACAATCCTCGTTGATATTGAAAGCCGTGAAATGCTGAACAAATTGTATGAAGAACTAAAAACGGTGCCCGGGCTGAAATTCGCACTCTGAAGCCATTTCCGGCCCCCGGCAATAATCCATATCTGAGTCCAGCGCATGCATGCCATCGAACCATATTACAACTGGCAGAACCTCTACATCGCCAGCGAAGATGAGCGATCGCCCTTTTACGGCCGTGAATACAGCGAGATCGAGTTCATTCACGCCATTTATAACTATGTGATCCACCCGCAATGGGACGAGATCGGGTCTTCCACCCTGTTTCTAAAGGTACTGTACGTGGATTACGACAGGCAATTCTGCATCATCGAGCTGTTTGGCGAATGGAATGACATACTGTACAATGACATCAGCTACCTGAAAAGGCACCTGGTGGACCGCATGATCGAAGAAGGCATCTACCGTTTTATCCTGATCGGGGAGAACGTGCTGAGCTTTTACGCCGGCGACAACGATTATTATTCAGAATGGTTCGACGACATTGAAGATGGCTGGATCGTGGCGCTGAACTTCAGGAAACATGTTGTTGAGGAGTTCGTGAACAAGCGCCTGGATTACTACATGGCTTTTGGCGGAGGCTTTAATGCTTTTAACTGGCGTGCCTGGCAACCCGGTTCACTTTTCGAAAGGATCAACAGCATGGTGATGAAACGGCTGGGCGAATAAGGATGCCGCCATGCGGTGACTCCATCCGAAAATCAGTGGATATAAAAACCCGTGAAGCCTTCGTAGGGCTTATCCTCCACCTGCATTTCCGCGACCCTTGCCCATTCGGGCCCTTTTTTACACCAGTGGATGAAAGCCCTGACGGCATCGGCTTCCCCTTCGGCCTCAATATATACCGATCCGTCGCGCATATTCTTCACAAATCCGCATATACCCAGCGACACAGCAGTCTTGCGGGTGTAGAAACGAAATCCCACGTTCTGCACTTTCCCGCCAACCTTTATGTATACACTTTTTTTCATCTGTCAGGTGCTACGCTGCTTTTACTTTGATAAATGCAAATGGTTTCAAGGCCTCTCATTATGGATGGTGCCGGAAGGGGCATTTTGCCGCAACCCCGGCGCTGATTTTAAATATCGCTTCTTTTTACCGCCCTGATCATCTCTCTTTTTCCCTTTGGGCCCGGCACCTTTTCAACATCGAATCCGGCATGCTGCAAGGCGCGCCTTACCGTGCCCTTCGAGGAATAGCTGACCAGTATCCCGCCCGGGCATATCAGGGCGGCCAGTTGCTGAAAAACTTCCCCGGTCCACATCTCCGGCTGGACGGCCGGGCTGAACGCATCGTGGTAGACCAGGTTGAAACGCTCATTTGCCTGCCGAAAATCCTGCACCCGCACTTGCATCTTCCGGATAATGAAACCGGGCCTTGGCGCACAAACTTCGTCCCATGCACAGCAATGCAGGGCTTCAAAATATTCACCGGCCTTTGGGTGGTTCAGCAGCATGGGAAAATTGAGCCGGCGCCAAAGGCTTTCTTCAAGCGGAAAGGCCTCCAGGGCCGTATAGCCAAGGCAACGAGCAACGGCTTCCGCGTCAAGGAGGGTGAGCAGGGCGTTCAGGCCGGTGCCGAACCCCACTTCAAGGATATTCATCCCCCCGGGAAATCGCTCAAGGGCCTTATGCAGGCCCGCCCGGATAAAAACATGCATGGATTCGCTGATGGCCCCGAAGGTGGAATGGTAGGTTTCGCTGAATTGCAATGACTGCAGCGTATGGGAGCCGTCGGCGGTTACGATGATCTGATGCCTGTCCACCTCAGCGGTTATAACGGATATGAAGCGCGACAATCTCATGGGGCAGCGTGATCTCCTGCAGCAGACCCGCCGTGGCCTGTTCGTACACCCCGATCACCGAGCCGCGGCCTATGAACAACAAGCCGCCTGTATCATCATAGGCCAAAGCATCTGCTTCCATCCCGGGCATGTATTCGGACAGGTACTGGGATGTATGGTCATAGTGATAGATTCCGGCCGTATGGGCGATCATGTAGCGCCAGGCGGCAAGCTGAACGGCCGCAACGATCCCGCCCGGCGGCATGTCCTTTTTGGCCGTAAAAAAGTTGTTGGCCACATCAAAAGTGTAAATACCGCTTTCACCCTCCTTGTTTCCCGTCACGATCATATGGCTCTCATCCAGGTTGAAGAGTGAAACGGCCGTAAAGTCGACCTGCAAACCGGCCCTGAACACGCCTGTGCCGGCGTAATACTGCCGGAAATACTTTTCGGGGCCACCCCTTCGCTCACAGTAGGCAATCACATGATTCTGGTGTTTAAAGACCAGGCGGGGAATGCTGTCGTTATTCAGCGGGGTGACATATTCAGCCGATCCGCTTCCGTCAACCCCCGTAATGCCACCGTTTCCGGTGGCCAGGTAGCTAAGCCCGCCCTCGTGGTAAAGATCATAAAACACAGGAAATGGCGGTGCCGCCTCAAAGGTGTATGCTTCTTCCATCCCATCCAGTTCATATGCCTTTAATCCGGATGGTTCAGGCCTGACCAGGTAAAGCATGCCCGATGATGAGTTGATGGCCGAAGCGGTATATCCATGCTGCAGGCTAAGCAACTCCGTATACGCAGCGGAAGAGTCGATGGCATAAACAATGGTTTTCAGGTTGCCCGAAACACAAATCGCGATCAGCCCCTCCATGTTGCGGGGTATGCCGTTCACCCCCAGCGTACGCCAAGCGTTAACGGTGTTATGCCCGTCCGAGGCGGAGACCTGTAAGGTATAACTTCCCGTTTCCAGGCCGGGATCGTCAATGGGGTATTTCAGGTCAATATTATAGCCATAGGCATCGGGGAAAAGATATTCGGGTGGCAGCACCGGGATATTCTGCTTATTCAGCAGGCTGACCTTCACCGAGCGGATGGGAAACTTATGGGTGACCGTGCCGACAACATGAATGCTGTCGCCAACGGCATATTCCGTATTGTTGTCGGGAAGAAGCAATGTCAGCACAGGAGGCGTGCCGTCGTCCACCCTTTCGCAGGCCAAAGCCAACAATATCCAGAGGAGCAGGAGCGGAAACATTTTTAAAACAGCTATTCTCATCATTTCATTTTTTATACAGGCGCCGGGGTGTACTTCCGGGCGACTGAGCAGGGTAGTTTTTGTTTTGCCGGCAATGAAGTATCAGGATTATTTTATTGTTGATAGCGTTATACAAATGTAATGCCTTTTTGCGTACTTTTATTCACTGAAAAACGATTGGGTAAGGAATTGGAAACCGGCCTGCTTCAGCCGGTAATTATTTTCCCGGGTATCCGGATGGCCGTGTAAGGCTTGTAAAGCCTTACCAGTCTGGCCGGTGCGACTTAAAATTTTTTTATTATGATGAATTATGTTTCGACCGACAGCGTATTGTTCCTCGATATAGAAACAGTACCCATGTGCGCCGCTTACGACGAACTTCCCGCCAATTTCAAAAAGCTCTGGGACCATAAGGCGCGTTTCCTGAAGGGCAGCGAAGAGGATACGCCTGCCAGCCTTTTCAGCCGGGCGGGGATTTATGCCGAATTCGGAAAAGTGGTGTGTATTTCCTTCGGGATGCTCATGAATGGCGAGTTCCGCATCAAATCCTTTTACGGACATGAAGAAAAAGCCATTCTGCAAGAATTTTCGGATCTGCTCGAAAGCAAGTTCAGCAGGAAAGAGATCCGCTTGTGCGCCCATAACGGCAAGGAATTCGATTTTCCGTATCTTTCGCGGAGGATGCTCATCAACGGCATCGCCCTGCCCGAGGTTCTCGACCTGGCGGGCAAGAAACCCTGGGAAGTACAGCATCTCGACACCATGGAGCTCTGGAAATTCGGTGATTTCAAAAACTATACCTCCCTGGAACTTCTGGCGGCGGTCTTTGGTATTCCCACCCCGAAGGACGACATTGACGGCAGCATGGTAGGAAAGGTTTACTGGGAGGAGCAGGATCTGGAGCGCATTGTAAAATACTGCCAGAAGGATGTGCTGACCATCGCACAGCTCTTCCTGTGTTACCAGAACAAGCCCATGATCAGCGACGAGCGGGTGGTGATGGTCTGAGCGGTCTGACCGTTCAGACTTTTGCTGCCATTAATAAGACAATATTTCACACGGGGCGGATGGACAAACACCTTTTATCAAAATCGACTTTCATACGCGGGGCACAATGCCTGAAATCATTATACCTGAACAAGAAACGCCCTTTTCTGAGGGATCCCATGCCGGAGGAAAAGCGCATCGTGTTCAGGCGCGGGCATGAGGTGGGTGCGCTGGCCAGGGAGCTGTTCCCCGGCGGCATCAGCATGGAAACCGGCAGCCCTTTTGCCTGGGCCCGTTCGGTACAAAAGACGAAAGAGATGATCGCAGCCGGGAAAACGGTCATCTATGAGGCGGCATTCATGCATGAGCAGGTACTGGTATTCCTCGACATCCTGGTTCACGATGCACAGGGATGGCATGCTTATGAGGTGAAAAGTTCGCGTGCCCTCAGCCAAACCTATTACCTCGATGCCGCCCTGCAATACCATGTGATCATCGGCAGTGGCCTGAAGCTGGAAAGCATATCCCTGGTATACCTGAACGAAAATTACGTGATGGGCAGGGCCCCCGCACTTTCGGAAATGTTCCTGATCAGGGATGTTACCGAAAATGCCATCGCAGGCAGGGAAGCGGTCATGAAGCAGATCCATGCGGAAAAAGCCACCCTGCAGCTTAAACATTCGCCTCCGGTCGATATCGGTCCGCACTGTCACGACCCCTACACCTGCGATTTCATCGGGCATTGCTGGAAAAATATGCCTGAGAGGTCGGTCTTCGACATCCCCGCCATGCCGCAAAACAGGCAATTCGACTACCACCGGGCCGGGCGCAGCGGGCTTGATCAGCTCGACATACAGGAACTGGAACCCGTGGAACGGAAACAGGCAGAAGCCGTACTCAGCGGGAAGCCCTGGCTTGACCCCCGGTGCATGCCCGGCTTCCCCGGTATGGAAGGGCAGCCCGTGGCCTTTGTCAAAGCGCTTTTCATCAGGCCCGCCATTCCCATCCTCGAAGGCACCCGCCCCTACCAGCCAATACCCGTCGCCTTTGCATATGTGATCTCGGGTAGTGAAAATGAGGAGGTGATCAGCAACATTTACAGCCCGGAGGAAAATCCCCGGGAAGTGTTTACCCGCATCATGAATGCCTTGCCGGATAATGCCGGAACCCTTGTCACCTATGGGCAAAAACACTTTTTTGATGATTTCGCCTCCAGCCGTTCAGCCATCACCGACCTCCTGCCGTTTTTTGAGGACCACTGCCTTTTCCTGCCTGCACTGAAAGGGAAATACGGCCTGTACGACCTGGCCCGCATGTTCGCGGAAGAAGGGGAAACAGCCGGCCTGCCCCTCAGCAGCGACGAAGTGTGCGCCTTTCATTACCTGCAGGACACGGGAAAGGGAAAAAGCAGAAAGATCATTGCAGCACACCTGCAGGCCCAGCTCAACACCATGATACAGCTTCATACAAGGATGGTGAAGATGTTGAATGAAGCTTTGTGAGGGGGCTTAAATACTGGTTTTTTGGCATTGCATGTGGTAAAAAGGCAGGATAATCCCTACATTTGTCATTACCAAACAACAAAACTTCAAGGCATGGATCTATCTGTAAAGTATATGGGATTATCGCTCCCGGGCCCGGTGATCGTGGGCAGTTCGGGGCTGACGGCAGAAGCCGGAAAAATAGCGGAACTTGCTAAATACGGGGCCGGTGCGGTGGTGCTGAAATCAATCTTCGAAGAGGAGATCATGCTGGAATATGAAAAACTGCTGGCCGAAGAAGCGCCATCCGCCTACCGCGATGATTATCTCGATTATTTTGATTACCGGATCAGGGAAGAAAACCTCGAAAAATATGTAAAACTCGTGGCCGATGCAAAGAAGGCCGTTGACATACCCGTGATTGCCAGCATCAACTGCCAGAATGCGCACGAATGGACCTATTTTGCCGGAAAGATCGAGAAAGCCGGGGCGGATGCCATTGAGCTTAACATTGCCATCCTTCCAACCAGCCTCGACATGACCACCGAAGCCATCGAACAGCGCTACCTCGAGATCATCAATGCCGTGAAGAATGAGGTAAGGATACCCTTATCCATCAAGATCGGCTGGTATTTCTCAAACCCGGGCAGGGCCATCAGCACCCTTTCGGCCACCGGCATAAAGGGCATGGTGCTGTTCAACCGGTTTTACAGCCCCGACATTGACCCGGACAAGATGGAGGTTGTGTCGGCCGGTATTTTCAGCAATCCGGCCGAGCAGAGCATTCCGCTCCGCTGGATCGGCATCATGGCCAAGCGTGTGAAATGCGACCTGGCGGCCTCAACGGGTGTGCACAACGGCAAGGCGGTGGTGAAACAGTTGCTGGCGGGCGCCGCTGCCGTACAGGTGGTTTCCGCGATCTACCTGCACGGGCCCGCCTACCTGCAAAACATCAACGACGGGATCAGGGAATGGATGAAAGGGAAAGGCTACGAAAGCATTGATGACTTCAGGGGGCTGCTCAGCCAGGAGCGTTACGTGAACCCCGCCCTGTACGAGCGGGTGCAGTTTATGAAGTACTTCAGCGACATGGAAAAATAAAGCAAATGCCCTTAGCAGATATCATTCGCCCTACCCTGCTCATCCGTGAAAAGGCCTGCCGCGCCAACATTGCCGCGATGCAGCAGAAGGCTGCGGAGGGGAAGATGCTGTTCAGGCCGCACTTCAAGACCCATCAGCTGTTGGAGGTGGGCAGGTGGTTCAGGGAGGCCGGCATCGAAGCCATCACCGTATCGTCGGCAAGCATGGCACTGAAATTTGCCGCCGACGGCTGGTCCGACATCACCATTGCCTTTCCGGCCAATATCAGGGAAGCCGGCCTTTTTAACCGGCTTGCGGCAACGATCAGGCTGAACCTCCTGCTTGACTCGCCCGTGACGGCTGCCGCCCTCGGCCGGATGATGAAGCATCCTGCCGGGGTCTTCATCGAGATCGACAGCGGGCAGGGGCGCAGCGGACTGCCATACGGCGACCTGACGGGCATTGACGAAACCCTGCAGGTGATCAGGAACAGCCCGCTGCTCCGGTTCATGGGCTTCCTCACCCATGCCGGGCAAACATACCTGGCGGAAAGCCGGGAAGCGGTCATCGGCATCCACCGGCAAACGACCGCCCGCCTGCAACAGTTGAAAGAACGCTACCGGGGGGAATTCCCGGATCTGCTGATCTCGACCGGCGACACCCCTTCGTGCAGCATGCTGCCCGCCCTGGAAGGCGCTGACGAGATCAGGCCGGGGAATTTCGTCTATTACGACCTGATGCAGTATTACCTGGGCTCATGCAGCCTTGATAACATTGCCGTGGCCGTGGCCTGTCCTGTATGCGGCATCTACCCGCAACGAAACGAAGTGCTCATCTATGGCGGGGCCGTGCACCTCTCCAGGGAGTACCTCAACAGGGACGGCATCTTCTTCGGACTGCCGGTTCTGCTGCACGAAGACGGATGGCAGGAGCCCCTCATCGGCAGCCGCCTGGTTTCACTCAGTCAGGAACACGGCATCATCCGTACAACAGCAGAACAGCCGGCCGGTATCCTGCCGGGCGGACTGATCGGCATACTGCCCGTGCATGCCTGCCTTAGCGCCGCCCTCCTGCAGGACGATTATATGATCCTGCCATGAACCCCATCGCCTCCGGCTCTTTGTTTTTATTAACAACTTATCAACACAGGGGCTATGCAAAACTAAATTCATCCGCAGCGAAAAAGCGCACCGCTTTATTTGTAATTTTGGATTATGGAAAAGAAACTGTCCGAACAGCAGGATAACACCAGAAAGCGCGTCAGAAAAGCTCCCGAAACCCCATCATTCCTTGAACATGGCAGGGTACCCCCCCAGGCCGTCGACCTGGAGGAGGCCGTGCTGGGAGCCATCATGCTTGAGAAGAACGCCCTCACCGCCGTGATCGACATCATAAAGCCTGAGATGTTTTACAAAGAAACACATCAGATCATCTACAGGGCCATCCTCAAACTTTTCGAAAAATCCGAAGCCGTCGACATCCTTACGGTTACCAATCAGCTGAAAAGCAGCGGCGAGCTTGAGCTGGTCGGCGGCCCCTACCACATCACCCAGCTCACCAGCAGGGTGGCATCATCGGCCAATGTTGAATACCATGCCCGTATCATCATTCAGAAGCATATACAGCGTGAACTCATCCGGATCTCGAGCGAGATCATCAGGGATGCCTTTGAAGACACCACGGATGTTTTCGACCTGCTCGACCGGGCAGAGCAAAACCTGTTTTCGGTGAGTGAGACGAACATCCGCCGCGGACAGGAAGAGATGACCCATCTCATGCGCGAAGCCATCCAACAGATCGAGGTGGCCAAGGATTCGGAGACCAAGATGCGCGGCGTGCCATCGGGTTTTACCGGCCTCGACCGCGTCACCAACGGCTTTCAAAAGTCTGACCTTATCATCGTGGCCTCCCGCCCGGGGATGGGGAAAACAGCCTTTGCCCTCACCCTCTGCCGGAACATCGCCGTGGGATTCAAAAAGCCGGTCGCCATCTTTTCACTTGAAATGAGCTCCATCCAGCTTGTAACCAGGCTGATCTCAGCCGAAACCATGATCAGCTCCAACAAGCTCAGAAAGGGTGAACTGGCCGGGCACGAATGGCAGCAACTGAACAACAAGATCAGGCCGCTGGAAGATGCCAGGATCCTCATCGACGACACCCCCGCCCTGACCATCTTTGAGCTGCGGGCCAAATGCAGGCGTATGAAGGCGCAGGATGACATACAGATGGTCTTTGTGGATTACCTTCAACTCATGACCGGCCCCCAGGATAACAAAGGCAACCGCGAACAGGAGATCAGCCACATATCACGCTCGCTGAAAGCAATGGCCAAAGAGCTCGACATCCCCATCATGGCCCTGTCGCAGCTAAGCCGTGCCGTGGAAACCCGCGGCGGCACAAAAAAGCCCATCCTCTCCGACCTCCGCGAATCGGGTGCCATCGAACAGGACGCCGACATCGTTATGTTCATTTACCGCCCTGAATATTACCAGCTCGACGAGGATGAAAAAGGAAACTCAACCGCAGGCCTGGCCATCATCAACGTTGCCAAGCACAGGAACGGGCCGCTGGCCGATGTCGAATTGCGCTTTATCCAGGATTACGCAAAATTTACCGAACCGGATGCGCTCGGCTTTGAAAGCTACCTTTCCGAAAACCAGACCATCACCAAGCCTTCGCGGATGAACGACATGGAACCCGAAGAAGACCCCTTCTAGGAAGGGTCACGATCGCTCAGAAAAGCGTATTATTGCATGCATGAATACCGGGAAAACCGGGAAAAAAAATACCAAAGTAAATCATAACAAAATGGACGAACTCGAAAAGATACTGACCCTCGACAATGAAATGATCGGGCGGCTGATGGTTTCCATACTGGAAGAAAAGAACATCCCGCACATCCTGCGCACCTTTCACGACTCGGCCTACGACGGGCTTTTCGCCTACCAGCAGGGCTGGGGGTTCATCGAGGCCCCACCCGAATACCGGGACGAGATTTTGGCGATCTATGAGGATGTCAGGCAGAAAAAGGACTAGCAACACTCCCGCCCGGCTGCATCAGGACGAAGGCGATCTTCAGTAGGTTTTGCCCTTTTCATCGATCATTGGGACAAAGCGCACGGGAATGACCCTTTGCTGCCGGAGTTTCCCTTTGCTCTTTTTCAACAATACCAGTTCCTGGCTGAAGGCAGTCCCGGTGGGGATGACCATCCTGCCGCCTTCGGCGAGTTGTTCTTCGAGGGCCGTTGGCACATGTGTGGGGGCACAGGTTACGATGATCGCATCGAAGGGGGCGTGTTCGGGCCACCCCAGGTAGCCGTCGCCATGTTTCAGATAAATGTTTTCGTAACCAAGTTCGGCCAGCAGCTTTGATGATCGCAGGTAAAGTGATTCAAATATCTCGATGCTGAAGACCGAATCGCAGATCCCGGCGAGTACCGCAGCCTGGTATCCCGATCCGGTGCCAACCTCCAGTGCCTTATGGCCGGGTTTGAGTTCCAGCAGTTCTGTCATAAGCGCCACGATATAGGGCTGGGAGACGGTTTGTCCCTCCCCGATGGGAATGGGATGGTCGCCATAGGCCTGGTGTTCATATCCGCGCGGCACGAAACGATGCCGTTCCACACGCTGCATGGCCTGCAACACTGCGGGATCGCTTACCCCGCGCGCTTCGATCTGCCGGCGTACCATCTGCCGGCGCGGGTATTCATACTGATCGTCCATGTTTTCCTGTGAATAAGTGCATCCGGAAATGAGCAGCAAAAATATTAGTGCCCATCCCGAAAAAAAGAAGCGGTGATTTCCCTGCATTGTATTGATTTTTTGTTACAAGATAAGAAAAAAATGCCGGATAAAGACCATTTTTCGCACCCCCCTGCCCCGCGGCTTCACGCACCGGGGTATTTCACATGATTTTATCCCGCCACAGGAGTGCGGCTTCAAATATCAGAGTTCAAAGTTCAAAATTCAAAATGGTGTATTTTGTATTGGCCCCCTTTAAATTGTTTAATTGCTAAAAAGCCCGAACAGCACGAACCCTGTTTGAGTGCAACTTAGGGCCGCTGCTCTGATTACCATTGCCGAAGTCCTGTACCCACGCACTGACGTTAATGATTTCGCTGGAACTCCAATAGATGTTGAAAGAAAAAGCGCTGCCACCATTTGCAATAGCTGTGGCATCAATGACTGATTTATTAAGGTACATCAGATTTAATTCCTCCTTTGATGGCAGGTACCAGTCGCCATATGTTTTGCCTTCTTCCGTAATTTGCAATTCATTGCAAATACGAGCTGCATAAGTATTGCCGTCGTCACCAATAGCAACTAATGCAGCAATTATAATTACAGTATTGGCTTTACCAGCAAAAGGCCCGTCTCCTTTGGCTTGTGTATTACCAGAGGTGCCTGCATACCACCTCATCCCTGAATTTTGATCTTCTTTGGCACATACAAGACCGTGTTGTCCGGTTTCGTCAACCCAAAAAACAATGCCGCCGTGGGCAAAATCGCCTACCGAATAAGTGGTAA
>CAYOLA010000034.1:0-2781 GCA_964404735.1 uncultured Bacteroidales bacterium | reverse complement strand
CATAAGGATTAATGTCATGCCGTTTGCAGGTGCCGAAAAAAGAATAGAACATGGCGGCACGCCTGGCTGCTTCATGCGATCCGGCAAAGAGGTAATTCTCCCGACCAATCGCCAGGGGCCTGATGGCATTTTCAACCAAGTTATTATCAATTTCCAGGTGGCCGTCGTAGAGGTAGGCCAATAGATTATCCCAGCGCGGGATGGCGTATTCAAGCGCTTTGCCCAGCGGGCTCTTTGGCAAAGCAGATTGCAGCTGCTCTACCATCCATTTGCTGAGGTCGTTCAATATAGGCAGGGCGTGTTCAAGCCGTAAGGCTTTACGCTCGGCCGGGCTAAGCTCCTGGCTTTTTGCAAAACGCTCTATCATATACAGTTTTTGTATCTTGCCAAGGGCATGCGTTGCAGCCTTGAGGTCACTGTCTTTGGCCTTTTCAAAATACCGTCGTGTATGCGCCCAGCAGTTTAACAGGGTAATCTCTTTTTTCTTGCCAAACCAGTCATATACTTTATAGCCATCGCTCTGCAGATAACCCCTGAAGTCCTGCAGCATCTCTCCGGGGCCTTCCCGGCCACGTCCAGGGCGGTAATGTAGTGGTCTGAGAAAACCGGACAGAAACAATAAAATTCAAAATTCCTGTCAATATAATAAGCATTATTCCACAATAATCCCAGTGGCTTTCAGGATATTGTTGGCGTAATCCACCTCTTTCTGGTTTGCCTCGTTATCGGCAAAAACCGTTTCCTTCATCAGCTCATAAAATAACTGCTTCTTTTCTGGCTCCATATTACTGATCACGTAACCAGCCTCGTCGGGTCGCAAGGCGAAGGCCTCATTGACCTTTTCCTGATCGAGTTCCATATTGCCGGCAATGTTGGTCAGTAACTGGATTTCAGGGTCATTCAGGTTGTCATCGGCGTTGGCAACTGAAGCAAATGCTTTCAGCATGGCCATTTTTTCAATTAGTCGGAGTTCCATTTCTTTTTGTATTAAGTAAATCAATATTAGGTTGATAAAAGCTTTAAGGTTTTTTTAACGGGCATAAACGTTGGGCATGAAGCCTGACTGGATTTTGCCGGCGATCATCTGGGCAATCTCCCTGGGCGCAAACCGGAACATTTCCTGTCCGACATGATACAGAAATGCGACCTCTTTTTCTGCAAGATCGTTATCGAAGATCGCGAGGTTGATAAGGAAATCGAACAGCGGATACCGGTCGGCGGGATTGATTTCCATGATTTTCGCAACGGATCCGGAGAAGATCTCTTCTACTTTTGCCGACTGATAAACCTGGTCGAGGAAGGCCTTGGGAAAGATCGTGAATTCGGAAAGTTCCCTGATGATCTTCTTGTATTCGTCCTGATTGATCTGACCGTCGGCACCTGCCATGATCAGGCCGGCCGAGGCCAGGAAAAGCCGCCGCTGCTCATCGAGTTCCGAATTGCTCATGGTAAGGAGGATGTCAATCAATTCATTGATTTGTGCATCCAGCTTCTCATCACGTCCACCGGCATTCCAGTCGCTTTTGCCATTGACCAGATCAGATTGTGAAAAATATTGAAGCGCTTTGATCCGGATGGGATTGATCGGGTGCGACATCAGGTTGGCGCGGATCTCCTTCCTGAAATAGTCGAGGATTACATCGTTTTCTGCCATGTAGGCTTCGTAGTCGAAGTTGATACGGCCGGTGTCCAGTCCCGAAGCCAGCTTGAAAAAGGCAGAGATGCACTTGTCGGGCTTTGGACTGGCCAGGTAACCATAGCGGTCGGCCGTAAGCTCCGAAAGCTTTTTCCATAACGTGATCTTGTGTTGCAGAATGAGCGGGGTGTTCGACGGATCGGGGAAAATGAACTGGATAAGCCGCATGATGTTGGCATTTCTGGTGATCAGATGCCCGATCTCATGCCCGATAACAAACAGCAATTCGTCATTGTCGAGCCAACGGATCAACCCCGAATTAATGTTAATGATGTGTGGCTGGTCATCCTCGATGCGCGAAAGCGAAAAGGCATTCAGTTCGGGCGAATTGGTTATGAAATATTCGATGGGTTCCTCAAAACCCAGTTTCTTCTCTACCGCCCTGAACATGCTGTAAAGCCCGGAAGCCATCTTTTCCGTAACCTTGAAGCTATGTCCTTCGAGGATCAGCTTCCACTCGTTCTGAAATCGTTCGATCTTTGCTTCCCTGATCACCTTTTCCACCACAGGCCCTTCCATCAGATCATAAAGTTCCTTTCCGATCTTTGCCTCCAGCGCAATGCCGATTTTTGAATACTCCATGTTCGTCTGTTTTTTAAAAGCCCAAAAATATTAAAATATGATCAGGGCAGGCATAATGTTGTGAATTATTTCACATAATGTTTTGAAGAATTTTATGCAGGGTACACGGAATAGGGGCAGGAGGCTTTTTTTTTGATGTCCCCCCGCCTGCGCCTATCTCCCCGCTGTCGAGCGTTTCCGAACGCGTGCAACTGTTTTCTCGTCTCCTGACGAGATTATTACTTTATAACAAACTCAATTATATACACAGGGATCCGGTCATTGAAATGATCGTTGAAAAGGAAGAGGACGATTTCTTCAGTTCGGCAAGGAATTATGCAGATCTTGATTCGCTGATTGAAATCATTAGGGAAAGCAAACTACTGATTACGTATTAAATTGCGCATTTGGAAACGCGCTGACATTTGCACGCGTTCGGAAACGCGCGCTAGCGGGGTCCGCCGTGGCAGAAAGTTCCTCCTTGTCCAAAAGAATTTCAGGAGTTCAATACGGCACTTGACAAA
>CAYOLA010000033.1:0-3606 GCA_964404735.1 uncultured Bacteroidales bacterium | reverse complement strand
GGTATCGTGGTAAAAGATCATACCGGTTATGTGGTGGCACATGATTTTGGTTTGCGGATCTTCGATTTTTCGGACCTGACAGCGGTTAGCCTGCTTGGCGAGCTTGCCCTCGACGGCTTTCCCTATCGCCTGGCGAAGAGCGGCGATCATGTGTACATTGCCAATTCAACCACCAACCCGGGTGGCGGCATTAATGCGGTGGATGTTGGCGATCCTGAAAACCCGTTCCTGTGCACGACCCTGACCCCCGCCGAGACTTTTATTTCGGCCGGCGGGCAGGTTCTGGCGGCCAGCGGCAATTCGGGCGGCTTCCTGCTTGTCGACATCAGCGATCCCGCCGAGCCCCAATATGCGTCGGAGCTGAATACCGCATGGTCGACCATCGATATCGCCGTGCAGGGCAACCATGCCTATACGGGCAGCAACGGATTCAGGGTATTCGACATGAGCGATCCGGCCTATCCCGTACAGGTGGGCTTCGAAGAAACAGACGGGGCCATTGTCAGGCTCAGCGATACGCTGGCCGTGTATATACCCAACAGCATGGGGTCGGGCAACAGGGTGAACATCATGGATATTGCCGATCCCGAAAACCCCGAACACATTGGATATTATCCACCTCCTGTGATGACCAACGACCTGGTGCTGAAAGGGCACCATGCCTATGTGGCATGCTGGTGGGACGGCTTCCGTGTGGTGAACTTCAGCAATCCGTCCGGGCCTGCGCTGGTGTCGCATAATTTCGGATGGGTGAACGGGGCCATCCCGGGCGAGGAATTCTGCTATGTACAGGCACTCGACATCTATGGGGATTACCTCTATGTGCTTGATTACGGCCCTTTCCCGGACCAGGACTCAAAAGGACTGTACATATGGGATATCAGCGTTCCCGACGATCCGCAATTGCTTCATCGCTTTGAGGATATGCTGAGCATGGGACATGACCTGAGGGCCTGGGGCGATTATGTTTATATTTCGGATAAGGAGGGGGGAATGGAGGTTGTCAATGTGTCTGATCCCATGATGCTGTTTACATGCGGATACCTGGCATTGACGGATGCAGCCTGGGGCATCGACATCTCCTGGCCCTATGTATATGTTTCACAATACATCCTGGGCGGCGTGCATATCGTCAACGTGATGGATCCCGCCGATCCCCAACTGCTGGCCTATTACAAGCGTTCGGGTTGCTTTGCCCTGGGCGTGACTGCCTGGGACCGGTTTGCCCTGGTTGCCGATGGTCCAGCGGGTATGCAGGTTTATGATTTTTTGCTTGCTACGGATATCGCAGACCTTGAACAGGAAGTATCCGGAACTTTGTCGGTTTTCCCGAATCCGGTACGGAACCACTTTAGTATCGCCTGTGAACTTCCCGATGCCGGACGGGCAAAGTTAAGTATATTCGATATCGGTGGAAAACTGCTCAGGGAGGTCCCGCTGGGAGAAGTCCCCGCAGGTATATTGAAAAGAACCATAGAGACCGGCGACCTCAAACCCGGTGTGTATATGTTAAGGCTTCACTGCCGGGAAACAAGCCTGGCCGCTAAGTTACTTGTTGGCCGGAATAGCCGCTGAACCTGATCGGGAGGCACCGGTGAATGAATCAATACAGATTTCTCCTGACTTGCCTTTATCCGCTTATTATGTTATGAGCAAATATGCGGGGTTCATTATTTTTATTTGATGCATGGTGCTGGTGTTGTAAAGGAAATAATTCATTAATGTTTCTGTTTAACAAAAAGGTTTTTTAGAAAAATAAGGGCATTTCGAGGCCGCAAATTTTTGCTCATTGACTTCAGCCTTTTTATTTCGTAACTTTCCAGGCAAATGAATCGATAAAATACAATACTTGACGAAATAAATCCTGGTGATGCCTAAGTCAATATTTCTCATCAAAAAATCATTATTGAAGATTGAAATAAGATCCTCAAAGCATACAACGATATTTTTTAACAATATTAAAAGTGCGGAGTCAGCACGTTAATCACTGACAGAATCATCATGATATGCAAGATCAATGTGCGCCATTACCTGATCATTATAGTTGGTTTACTGTTCATGCTCACCAATCAGTGCAAGAAGGAGGATAGCAGTATAAATGCTGCCGCAGACAACCTTCAATACGGGCTTGCGAATTTACTTGACAGTACACTAAATGCATACCGCGAAAATGTGCCTGATTACCCCGGAGGACTTGCCATGAAAGTTATTTGCAGTCAGGGATCTTTTTTTGTGTCAAGTGGAATGGGGCAGGGTATTACCGAACAGATTCATTTCAGGGCAGCCAGCAATTCAAAGACATTTACGTCCTCGGCTGTCTTGTTGCTTTATCAGCAAGGCAGGTTGGATATCAAGCATAAGATTACCGATAATATACCCGGCACTAGCGAACCCTATGTGCCTGACAGCCCGGCATATGATATCCCCTTCAAAAATTCGATCACCATTCTTGACCTTCTGCGTCATCGTGCGGGCGTATTTGATGTGTCGAATGAATATATCCCCGATACCATCAGCCAGCCATTTCCATATATCGGCCAGAATTATATTGACTTTGTGCTGGGAATCGACAACCAGCACACATTCACTTTTGAAGAATTGGTGAATGTGGTGGCTGAAACAGGACTGTATTATTTTCCGCCCGGAACGGGGTATCATTATTCCAATACAGGATATTCCATCCTTGGAAAGATCATAGAGCGCGTTACAGGGCAATCTTATCAGGCCTTCCTGGAAGCAGCGGTGATTGTACCCATGGGATTAAAGAATACCACTGTCCCTGTTTTGGGGGATGATCAGGGAATTCCGGAACCTTTTGCCGCCGGTTATATGCTTTATGAGGATTTTCAGGAAGATGTGAGCTTGTCGAATGTATCGGCACATGTGGCCGAGGGATCGGTGATCACAAGCCCGGCCGACCTGGCCTTTTTTATCCGTAAGCTGCTATCCGGGCAAGGTATACTCAGTCCCCATACTGTTAATTCGGTGATGATGAATTGCCTGCCTACCGGGACTGCCACAGCCGGTTTCTACGGTTGCGGGCTCACATATACCAATAATCTGGGCTACGGTCACAACGGCGCTCATAAAGGATACCTGTCCATGATGATATACGATCCCGCATCTGATTTCACTGTGGTGATATTTACGAATACATGGAATTTGAAATCAGGCATGAACAGTATTGCATATCAGCTTACCGGCTTGCTTGAAAACACATGCTATCAGGCCAGGGCAACCGTAAATTAGATGACTGTTGCCAATGGGGTATGAACAATTCGCCCGCCGGTTCTGATCCGCCTGCAGTAATCGGTGAGTAAAGATTTAAACATGCTGCAAATTACTATTTAAAAAAAATCCATGCAAATTTTTGCGCATCAGGGAATACATTAAAGAGTGGTTGGTGAAAACCCGGGATGAAATGAACTTTTTTATTTGTACCTTTGCTTCAAATACATGCATGTATTTAAATAAACATAATTATAAATATTAACGCCCCGAATCCTTTAACGGTTATTTATGGATACAGGCGAGCTTACGGGCTCCATCTGCTTGGGAATTATTGAATTGCTTAAAAAATTATAAAACAAAAAAAATGAAAAAACT
>CAYOLA010000032.1:0-3026 GCA_964404735.1 uncultured Bacteroidales bacterium | reverse complement strand
GAGGATTCGGTATTCCTGCTGAAGACCGTTGAGATCACGGGCGACCGGATGTTCGAAAAGCAGTCGGCCGGGATGAAAAGAAGCAGCATCGATACCCTGGTCATCAGGCAGGGCGCCCACCTTGGGCTGTCGGAACTGCTGTCGGAAAACACCCCGGTATTCATCAAAAGCATGGGACGCGGAGCCCTGGCAACAGCCTCCTTCCGGGGCACGGCACCATCGCATACAAGTGTGCGGTGGAACGGCATGGAAATAAATTCGCCCATGAATGGCATGGTCGATTTTTCGCTGATCCCGGTATACCTGCTTGATGAGGTGGAACTGAAATTCGGCGCCGCATCCCTCGGCGACGGGAGCGGCGGACTGGGCGGAAGCATCAATATCGACAATACGGTCGACTGGGAGAATACATTCGGGGTGAAATATTTGCAGGGCATCGGGAGCTACCGGACCTTCGACGAATTTTTGCAGGTTCAGGCGGGCAACAGCCGGATACAGTCGAAAACCCGGATATATCATAATTATTCGGCCAACGATTACAGCTTTATAAACCGGGGAATTGCACAGATCGACCCGGAGACGGGAGCCGTCACCAATCCCGTCGACACGAACAGCGATGCCGCTTATCTGCGATACGGCCTGCTGCAGGAATTATACTACCGTGCAGGCGGGAAGCATGTTATCTCAGCCAGGTGGTGGATACAGGATGCGGAACGGACCATTCCCCGGGCCGCAAGCTATGAGGGACCCGATCATTCGAACCTCAACCGCCAATCGGACCTCGACAACAGGCTGGGCATCGACTGGAAATACCAGGGGAGGAAGCACCGCATGACGCTGCAGACGGGATATACAGAAAAAAAACTCGACTACCACTTGAAAAACTATGTGGCAGGGCTGGGGGAGGTGCCGGTCATCTATTCCACCGGCAGGCAAAACAGCTTCCTGAACAAGGCCTCTTTCGACTATCACTTTCGCAATGATCTTTCACTGGAAGCATCCCTGGATGCCGGCTATCACCATGTGGTGACACGCGATACGGTATCCGGAGCGGGCTACGACAAGGACCGTATTGCCAATTCCCTGTTCGTGGCGGTTCGCAAGAGCTTTTTCGACCGGCTGAACATCAACATCATGCTTCGCCAGGACCTGATCGATCTCAGGGCCGTCGCCCCCGTGCCATATATAGGCCTCGACTACCGGCCATTCCTGCACAGGGCATGGGTTGTAAGGGCCCACCTTGCCGGGAACCATCATTACCCTTCCCTCAACGACCTCTATTGGGAACCCGGCGGTAACCCCGACCTGCAAGCGGAGAAAGGACACAGCGCAGAGCTGGGGACGGAATATTCGCGGGCATTTGGCACCCATCTGCTGTTTGCCGGCCTGACGGGTTTTTATAGCAACATCCGCGCCTGGATCATTTGGTTGCCCGATTATAAAGGATACTGGTCTCCGTTGAATATCAGTATGGTAAAGACAAAAGGGCTGGAGGCGGAAATCCGTTTACAGGGCCGTTGGGGCAAACTCGGATACCGGCTGGCAGGCACCTATGCATACACCGATTCAAGGAATTTCGGCGACCCGCGTGTGTGGGGGGATGAATCTTACGGAAAGCAGCTTGTTTATGTGCCCCTGCATTCGGGAAACCTGATGCTGAACCTTTCATGGCACGGGTTCTATGCCACATACCGGCATAACAGCTACAGCGAACGCTTTACATCCTCCGGCAATGATTATTCGCGCCGCGACTGGCTGTATCCATATTTTATGAACGACCTGCTGGCCGGGAAATCCTTCCGTGTAAAAAAACTTTCCATGGCCGTGGAGTTTAGCGTTTACAATCTCTTTGATGAAACTTACCATACGGTTCTTTACCGTCCCATGCCGGGCCGGAATTATTTGTTAACACTGATGGTCAAATATTGAGGGTAGATGTTATGAGAGGATCACTGATATTGCTTTTTCTTTTCCTGCTGCTCACAGCCTGTATGAAAGACGATGAATTGTGGAAGAAACGGACGCAGCCGCAAGGGCTTTCGGCAAGCGGGCTGTTCATCGTTAACGAAGGCAATTTCATGTTCGGGAACGCTTCCCTGTCGTATTACGACATAAATAACGGCCAGGTTTATGATGATGTGTTCTTCAATGCCAACGGCATACCTTTGGGCGATGTGGCATTGTCAATGGAGATCCGCGACAGCCTCGGATATGTTGTGCTTAACGGCAGCGGCAGGATCTATGTGATCGACATCCGCAGCTTTGAGTTGAAGGGCAAGATCACAGGCTTTACGTCCCCCAGGTATATTCATTTCATCAATGATAAAAAGGCCTATGTGTCTGACCTCTATGCCCGCGCCGTATCGGTGGTTGATCCCGAATTGCTGATGATCATCGCTGGTATCGACGTGAACAACCATTATCCGCATTTTTATCAGCATCCTACCGAGCAGATGCTGCAGCATGGCCGTTTTGTCTTTACCAATTGCTGGAGTTTCGACAACAAGGTTTTGGTGATCGACAGCGAGCTTGGGCAGGTGGTCGACAGCATTGAGGTGCCTGCGCAGCCGCAGTCGATGGTGCTCGACCGTTATGGTAAACTATGGGTGCTCAGCGACGGAGGTTTTGAAGGGAACCCCTTTGCCCACGAAAGGGCCGCCCTGCTGCAGATCAATGCCGATACTTATGAAGTGGAGGAGAAATACCTGATGGGGTTTGGCGATATGCCTTCTGAACTTGCCATTACCGGCGGGGGCGATACCCTGTATTTTCTGAACAGGCATGTGTTCAGGTTTGTTGTAAATTCTTCCGGGGGCCCGGAAATCTTCATTCAAAGTCCGTATGGCAATCAAACATCAGGCGGGTATTACGGTCTTGGGATCGATCCGCTGAGCTCAGAGGTCTATGTTGCCGATGCCCTTGACCTGGTGCAGCCCGGTCTTGTTTATCGTTACCGGCCCGATGGCATGCCGGTGGATACTTTCAGGGTGGGCATCATCCCGGGTTCGTTTTGTTTCAGGCACTGA
>CAYOLA010000031.1:0-67980 GCA_964404735.1 uncultured Bacteroidales bacterium | reverse complement strand
CGTGGTCCCGGGGCAGGCCACCGAGGTCCCGGGGCAGGCCACCGAGGTTTCGGGGCAAGCCACCGAGGTTTCGGGGCAAGCCACCGAGGTTTCGGGGCAAGCACTGAAACACTGAAACCATGATTATGCGTTGATTCGGTGATTTGTTTAGTCGGTTAGTCGTTTAGTTGTTTATTTGTTTATTTGTTTAGTCGTTTAGTCGATAAGCCGCATAACCCTTTAACAATATAGCAATATAACAATATAGCAATATAACAATATAGCAATATAATACTGAAGCACTATAACATTCCCAGGCAATATTATCCTCAAATACCTCTATATCCAGTCTTTTCCCTTAACAGCGAAAGTCAATCCCTGATGCATCGAACCGAATGGCCGTTTGCACGCTCGGTGCTGTAAATTTGGGCATTGTCGCTAACGATGTTCAGGTACCGCGACTCGGTACCATTCACGGTACTTGACCAATAGTTGCCGTTATCACCCACACTGAGGACATTACCAGAGCTATAATAGCGGGAGCCTGTCATGGATAATTTAAGAGGAGACCCATAGGCTCCGGCCGAAGTGTTACTGCCCCAACTTGTTCTTTCTGCGTCCAATTCAGCCTCTGTAGGCAATCGGTATCCACCTGGGCAGGGGTTGTTGGTTCCTGTGGCTACCTGCCATAAGGTATTGTCCTGGGGGGTGAGCCAGTCAAATGGCGGATCACCTTCGATCACAAACAGACCATCCCAGGGGTTACCAAGGTTAGGTACAGCAGTTGTAGCATTCGTGGATGTACCTCCACTGCTGCGGTACTCATGTCCTTCCGATGCCCGGCCCCATTGGTAAAGGTTACCGTAAGCCCAGCAATCGGTGCTGGATCGGGCTGCGCTATAGGCACCCAGGTTCCTGTCCATCCATGTTTCTCCGGTTGTTGGGTTGCTTACATCTTTGACGATTGTTTCATCGGCAGTTAAAAACGGTGGAATAAACGGACAGTCGGATTCAGGACCGGGGGTCAGGCCGCCTTCGCAGGCATCAAACCATAAGCTGCCGTTAAAAAACTGCCAGCAGTTGTAATCGGTGTTGTAAATGGTTAATCCTTCTGCAGGACTGCCAATGGCATCCCTTTGCACGGTGGTCATGCGTGGGGGCAGGAAACCTTTGTCTGTGCTTTTTATTTCGAGCATGGCCGAGCCGTTGGGCTGGCTGCCATCGCTGTTAATGGTAACCTGGGCCGCAAGGGCAGCGGTTAAGCCGGTCAATAAAAAAAAGAGAATGATTTTTTTCATGAATTATGCGTTTTTTTAAGAAAATGGGTTAAAAGGTAAAAGTTTTATAGTTCATAAAGATTTTATTAGATATCAAAACAACCAGACCGGCAAAATGCTTTTATTGTAAAACCCCGGTTTTGGCTCGGGTTTTTTAACTTACTTATTTATAAGCCTGCACCATTCCATTCATGTTAATCCTTCAGGCACCGAACTGAATAGCCGAATGCACGGTTGCTGTTACCCATGGCGGCACTGCTGGTGAAGTCCAGACGCCGCGATTGGGTCCCATTCACGGTACTTGACCAATAGCGGCCCTGGTCATCAACAAACAAGAGCTCACCATTGATGTAGCTACGTAGGCCGGCCGCGGGCAATTTCAGCGGCGAGGCGTAAGCGCCGGCTACGTTGTTGTTGGGGGCCCAACTTACACGCTCGTTTTCCAACTCAGTTTGCGTTGGCAAACGATAACCTGCCGGGCAGGGGTTGTTGGTGCCGCTTGTGCCCTGCCAGAGTGTGCCGTCCTGGGGAGAAAGCCAATCATAGGGAGAATCGGGTTCGGTTATAAACAAACCATCCCAGGAGTTGCCGTCGTTGGGAACAGCTGTGGTGGCGTTGGTGGAAGTGATGCCGGATGAACGATCCTCGTGGCCCTCAGTTGCGCGGCCCCACTGGTAAAGGTTGCCATATGCCCAGCAATCTGCAGAAGATCTGGCGGCTGTCATGGCACCCAGGTTACGGTCCATCCAGGTATCGCCGGTAGCGGGATTGGTAACATCCACTACTGCCGTTTCTTCAGCCGAAAGGAATGGAGCTATAAAACCCGGAGTACTGCAATCTGATTCCGGCCCAGGCGTAACGCTGCCCTGACAAAGGTCAAACCACAAACTGCCGTTAAACCACTGCAAACAATTCGTTGTGGTATTATATATAAGCAGTCCTTCGGCGGGACTGTCGATGGCATCTCTTTGAGTGGTGTTCATGCGGGGTGGAAGAAAGCCTTTGTTGTTGCTATTTACTTCGAGCATGGATGATGCATCGGGTAAACTGCCATCATGGTTAATAGCTACCTGAGCCGCAAGGGCAGCGGTTAAGCCGGTCATTATAAGAAAAAGAAAGATATTTTTCATGGGTTACAGGTTTGGGTTTTCAAATGCACAGAGCTTAAATTTCAGTTTTAAGGTCGGTCAATGTTTTAAAGCTCGAAAATTCAGGCATGAAAATATTCAAAACAAGCAATGTGTTTTTATTCTATGGCGCTTTGCTTTCTGCCGGGCAACATTATTTTCAAATTTCTCCATTACCAAATTTCAGGATATGATAAATTAAATATATTGTGAGCGCTGGTTTTTTATTTATCACCGGAAGTCCGGATATGAATGATTTTGCAATAATACGACCCGCTTCTTTATTTGTCAAATGAAACACTACAACTTTATTACGACAGGGGGTTATTTTTTTAGGAAATATTAAATTTTTGAAGGAAAGCGGTAAGGTCTTCACCCTGCTTTAGGCCGAACTTCTTTCTGAGTCTTAGCCGTGCAGCTTCGATGGCACGGATATTCTGGTAGGTAACCATGCATATCTCCTTGGTTGTCATGCCCAGGCTCAGCAGGGCACACAGGCGGCGCTCATTGGTTGTAAGCTCGGGATATGATGCTGTCAGTTTTTCGTAAAAGAGTGAATGCACCTGTCGGAACCTGAACTCGAATTCATTCCAGGCAGCGTTGTTATCCAGTCGCTGTATGCTGCGAATGATTTCCGTCAGGTTTTTCAATCCCTGTTCATTGACGTGGGGTGTAATCTCTTTCAGGTCGCTCTGCAACTTGGTAATATAGTTATAATTCCGGCTGAGGGCCAGGGCGCCGGAGGCCAACTCCCGGTTTTGATGTTCCACTTTCTCAGCCAGCCGTGCCGCTTCTGATTTTGCCAGCAACTTTTTGTTCCGGGATATCCTGCGGTATTGTATGATGAGGACACTGATTGCAAGAAGCAGTACCAACAATGCTCCGGTCATCAGGTATAAGGTCTTTATTTTCCGTTCCTGAAGTTCGTTTTCCATTTTGAGCAGGTCATTCTCCTTTTGTTTCTTCTGGGTTTCATATTTGGTTTCCATTTCGGAGATGATCCGGGCCCGGTCGGCATTGAAGAGGGAGTCTTTGATTTGGGAGTACATCCGGTAATGATAAAGAGCTCCCTGGAGATTCCCGGTGGATTCGGCCAGTTCAGAAAGGTTATAGTGGGATTGTTTCTGTGCCTGCGTCAGATTTATATTATCCGAAACTTCAAGGCATTCCATGTAAAGCTCCCGGGCCTTTTCCTTTTCTCCCCGCTGCAACCAAAGGTCTCCAAGCCCCAAAAGTGCAAATGCTTCCCCTTCCCGGTAGCCTGTATTCCTGCTCAATTCCAAAAAGTCCCTGAAGCTGGCCTCCGCTTTTTCCTGCTTGCCTTCTTTCATAAATATCCGGGCTATATTATACTTTGTCCGGGCAGACTGTAATTCGTCACCTGCATCCTCACTAAGCCTGAACGACAGCAGATAATAAGTAAGTGCGCTGTCATTCTTCCCCTGGATGAAGTATATATTCCCGATGTTTGTCAGTACCTGAGGCATTTCAAGGCTGTCACCTGTTTCTTTGTGCAGGGCTAGTGCCATCAGGTAGTTTTCGATGGCTTTGCCGGGTTCATTCAGGTCGCTGTAAATAGCACCGAGGTTATTGTATCCAATAGCCCTGCCATTTAGGTCTGCCGGGTCTTTCAAATCAATCGATTCCATCACAAATTTCACCGCTTTATCGTAAATGCCTATGGAATAATAGGTCATCCCTATGCGGTTGTATAGCCGGGATTGCATATTCGTCTTGCCGGTTTCGTTATAAATTTCCGAGGCGAGGGTGTAATATTCCAGCGCGGTGGCATAATCCGACATTAAGAAATGGACCAAACCAAGGTCGATATAGCATTCTGGCAATTTATCCATGTCAGGCATAGCGGAGAATTCCGCGGCAGCTGTCTGCAGATAATCCTTTGCTTTGTTGAATTCACCTAACTTAAGATAACATAACCCTATATTTTGCTTCATCCCGGCAGCTTTGCCTCGGTTCCCGTATTCATCATAAAGAGCGAGGCTTTGTTCCATGTATTGGATGGCTTTGGAAAAGTCGTTGGAAAAGAAACATCCTTTGCCGATAATCTCCGCAGCCCTGGCCATCTCCTCGGGGTTTTCGTGACGGCTGGCCAGGTCCAATGCCTCTTCGCTGTATGCTATAGAAGCCTGGGTATCTTCTCTGGCCAGCAAGTTTGCCAGTTCCAATAATACTTCTGCTTTATCTTTTTCTTTTAGATTTGGCAAAAGCCGTTTCAAGCTGTCGGCCTTTTGGTTGTCCTGAGATATGACGGGAAGGACGAGCAAACAAACGGTGATCAGTGAAACCAGGCTGTGCAGGTAAAATAATTTCATTATTCAGTGATTTTCTTCAGAATGGTTTGAACCCTGTGAATTCATTTGCTTTGTCCTTTAAAACTTTTTCCTTCCCAACCTTATTTCATCTGTAAATTGATTTTGCAAGCTGCAATTTACAATTTTTTTATCAGATGGGAGTGATCAGGTTTTTTTCGCGCAACGGCCATTCAGTTCCCCCGACTGAATAGCACCAATGCTCCCGGGAAAGCATTTCCGCTTCGCCCAATAGCATTGCTTTTTCGGTCATGGGAGGAGCTAAAGAAATAATAAATCTTGATTTTTCAGAATTCCGATCCGGGATCCCAGAAGTGCTTCTCAAAATCAACCACCTGATCGTCCGTTACTCTGATCCCTTCGCTTTCAAGGAGTTGCTGCATGATATGGGGCGCCCCGAAATGGTGTTTCCCGCTGAGCATCCCCTTACGGTTCACTACCCGGTGGGCGGGAACGTTCTCTTTTGCCGTATGGGAGGCGTTCATGGCCCATCCCACCATGCGAGCCGAGCCCCGCGTGCCGAGATATCCGGCAATGGCGCCGTATGTACATACACGGCCATGGGGGATCCGGCGAACCACGGCGTAAACTTTTTCGAAAAATGATGGATCAGTCATGGCTTTTTCATCCTGAAGTTCAGGTAATGGATGGTACGTCCTTCCCTGCGCCACAGCTGCTCATAAAAGGTCTGTATCTCCATCGCCTCCGGCGGAGCTCCCTCATGATAAACATCGAAGCTGACAAATCCCTTTTCATGTCCCCCCTTTTCAATCACATCAAGGGTGTAGTCGAAGAGCTGCCGGTTATCGGTCTTGAGATGGATGAGGTTGTCATCGGCCAGAAAGCTGCTATAGCGCTTCAGGAATTCGGGTGAGCTGAGCCGCTTCTTTGCCCTCGACCTGCGTGGCTGCGGGTCGGAAAAGGTGAGCCAGATCTCTTTCACTTCACCGGGGCCAAAGAAGTGTTCGATCAGTTCGATGCGGGCCCGGATGAATGCAAGGTTTTTTAATCCCGTTTCCTGCGTCTTTTTACATCCCACCCACAGGCGGGCCCCTTTGATGTCGATGCCGATAAAGTTTTTGCCGGGGAATCTTTCGGCGAGGCCGGTGGTGTATTCTCCTTTTCCGCAGCCCAGCTCAAGAACGATGGGGTTGTTGTTGCCGAAGAAGTCGCTGTGCCACCTGCCTTTCAGGTGGAACCCGTCCTGCAGTTGTTCAAAGCTCCGCTGAAAAAGGTGGTTAAAAGTGAGGTTTTCCTCGAAACGACTTAACTTCTTTTTACCCATTTGCCAAGGGTGTTTTGGGTGATCCGGACCACAAAGGAAAGGATTATTTGATAATGAGGAGCCAGGCGGCGGGATTTTCTTCGCGACGGATGGCGGCCAGCAGTGAGAGGGCCTCGCTGCGTGTGTCGAGCCCGGCGATGCTGACGCGGGTGAGCCCGTTGCTGCTATTGCCGATGATGGCGGCATCAAAATCCCGGGCCCTCAGTTCATCCACATAATTCAGGGCATTCTCTTCGGTCGAGAAGGCACCCACCACGATCTGGTATTTTTTAAGCGCCGGCGGGGGCGGGGCAGCGGGGAGGGCAGAATGGCTTTCGGCAGGTGCTACAGCCATTTCCGCCTTCGGCGGGATGACCTTGAAATTCATGAATTCGGCAAGGGTGTCGACCTCTCCGGCTTCACGGGCGGGTGCTCCGCCTTCAAACCTGAGCGGGGGCATCATGCCCGAGTAGCTCCTGCCAAAATCGTCGAGTACTGTCGGGTTGAAATAGTATAACATGAAAGCGGCGGCAATGGGGATGCTGATCGCGGCTACCCACCTGAGTGCCGGCAGGAGCTTTCTTTCTTTTTGTGTATCCGCTGCCGCGGGCCGGGTGCTGAGCTGCTTTTCGAGACGCTGGCGGATGCTTTCCCTGCTGATGGCAGGTGAAACAAAGGAGGAAAGGCCGAAGGCATCGGGAAGGAAATTGCTGCCGGCCTCGGGCTCAAAAACCAGGTTGTTTTCCCTGCCCATGCGAAAGCTGCCCGTATACATGAAACGGATGGCTTGTCCGCTGCGGAGCCCGGCCATGCATTGGGCCGTATATGCTTTTATCAGCTCAAAGGATTCCTGGTAGGAGATATTCCTGCGCTTTGCCACATAACTGATCAGAAGGCCGTCATTGGTCTGCAATCCGGCATTGAAGACCACCGTGCGGGCAGGCGGATGAAAGCTGTGGCGGACGGGATGGATCCTTGCACCGGAATAATTCGTTAAAAAACCTCCGAAACCGGGAAGGATCACACAGTCGTGCTCAAACAATAACTCGCTGATGTAAACGTCGATAGACTCCATGCCTTTCATTCTGCCCGCTAAATTAAAATATTATTGCCCTGATTTCAAGTCTTGTTAGTAAATTTTGATAAATCCCCGGGTGTGTCAACCGACAGGCTTTCATGTTCAGTCACATGGGTAATGATATGATAACCATGCTCCAGCCAGTTGAGCTGTTCAAGCCCTTCGGCCTGTTCGAGCAGGCCGGTTTTCAGGCGGCTGATCTCTTCAAGGATGTCGGCCCGGTAAGCGTAAATGCCGATGTGCTTGTAAAAAACGGTCTGATGCAGCCATTGATCCTGGTCGGTATCCCTTACAAAAGGAATGGGCGAGCGGCTGAAATAAAGCGCACGGTCATCGGCTCCCTTCACCACCTTCACCACATTCGGGTTCAGAAGCTCCTCCTGTGAACCGATCTTTTTGATCAGGGTGGCGATGCCGGTACCGGGATCGTCAAAACAGGCAGCGAGGCTGTCGATCTGCCCGGGATCAATATAGGGCTCGTCGCCCTGAATGTTTATCACCACCGTGCCTTTTTGGGATGAGTGTTCCCCGCAAAGCATCTGTGCCGTCTCTCTCACTCGGGCGGTTCCGCTGCGGTGCTCCGGGCTGGTCATGAGTGCCTGCCCGCCTTCGTCACATACATGCCGGTAGATCCGGTCATCGTCGGTGGCCACCACGACCTGCGACAAACAACCGGCCTTCAGTGCCTGTTCATATACCCGCATGACCATCGAACGCCCGTTGATCATGGCCAGGGGCTTGCCCGGGAAGCGGGTCGAAGCATAACGGGCCGGGATAACAGCAAGGAATTTCATGTTCATTATTATTTATCACAAGGGATCAGGTGTCATTTTCCGGATCCCGGGTACCGGATGCCAGTGAACTGCTGCAGGGGATCAGAACCCTGAAGCTGATCCTAGAACAAGCCGTGGATCTCGGCATTGATCTTGTCGATGACAATACCCAGATCTTTGGGGTTTTCATCAAAATCGATCTCGTCAACATTGATCACCAGCAGCTTGCCAAGGTTATATTTTGATATCCATGCTTCGTAGCGTTCGTTGAGGCTTTTTAGGTAATCGATACGGATCGACTCCTCGTATTCCCTGCCGCGTTTCTGTATCTGGTTAACCAGGTTGGGCACAGTCGACCTGAGGTAGATCAACAGGTCGGGTGGCTGGATGAAAGAGCTCATGAGTTCGAACAGGCTGCTGTAGTTTTCAAAGTCGCGCGTCGACATAAGGTTCATGTGATGCAGGTTAGGGGCAAAAATATAAGCATCTTCATAAATGGTGCGGTCCTGTATCACCGTCTTCCCGCTCTTGCGGATCTCCACGATCTGCCTGAAACGGCTGTTGAGGAAATATATCTGCAGGTTGAATGACCAGCGTTGCATGTCTTCGTAAAAACTGTGCAGGTAAGGGTTGGTTTCAACATCTTCGTAATGGGCTTTCCACCCGAAATGTTTTGACAAGAGTCCTGTAAGGGTTGTCTTTCCCGAGCCGATATTTCCCGCAATGGCGATATGCATGGTATGATTTTTCGACTAAAATATGAAAAAATCCGTTTACTCTTCTCCGATTTGGAAAAAGAAAAGTTCATCCCCGGCCAGCATGAACAGCATCTGTGGACGGGTGCTGAGGCATACGGCTACCGACCTGGCGCCGGTGAGGGGCAGCCCGGCGGTGTTCAGCTCGTTCAGGCGGGTGTCGTACATGCTGATCTGGTCGTTTTCGGTAAAGATGATCTTATGGTTAAAAACCTGGAATGATTTCAGGCCTTTTACGGGGACGATCTTGTAGTATGAACCGTATTTGTCGAAAATGAGTATCCCGCTTCCGGGATTATTCAGGTAGATGAAGTTGTCGCGCTCGATCATAAAGTTGGGATTGAGGCTGTATCCCGTGGCTTGTTGCAGGTTTCCGGTGCGTTCACTGATCTCCAGCGCCTGGCTCACCCTGATGAGTTCGGCCTTGAGCGGATCATACACCCAGAATCCGCCCTGGTAGGATGCGCAGGCCAGGGAAACAAGTTCCAGCCCGAGATTGCTCAGGTTAACGGATCCTGCACTCAGGCTGAGGCTCTGGTCGAGAAACTCAACCTGCCCGAAGTCCTGATAGAACAGCAGTATCTTGAACGGGTCGCGGGTATCGGCAAAGGTGATCTCCCCTGCATAGTTGTTGCTGTAGGTATGCAGCTTTTTCCCTCCGGGCCCGTATTTTTCAATCCGGTTGTCCTTTACCGTAAAAACGTTTCCCAGATCATCGCTGGTAATAAAGCCGGCTCTGGTCTTTATCCTGGCGGTTTCGGTGTACTGATCCCCGGCAGCCAGGCACAGCAGGGCGGCAAGGATCAGCACAACGGAAAGATGCCATTTATTTTTTTTAACAACCTTCATTTGATCATATCGAGGATGTCGTCAACATAGCGCCTGTCGTTCGATAGCCGGGGCACTTTATTCTGCCCGCCGAGGCGGCCGCGTTTTTTCATCCAGTTATAGAACGTATGGGGAGGCAGGATTCGTACAATGGGTTTACGCAGCACCATGTCGTGGTAGCGTTTGGCTTCATAGTCGGAGTTAACCGACTTAAGGGCGTTATCCAGGGCCTCGGCGAAGAAGTCGAGGTTTTCCGGTTCTTTTTCAAATTCGATCAGCCATTCGTGGGCGGCCTTTTCCCGGCCCTCGAAATACACCGGGGCGGCTGTATAGTCGCTGATCACCGAATTGCATTTTCCGTTGGCCACATCCAGCGCTTTTTCGGCATTGTCAACGATCAGCTCCTCGCCGAAGGCATTGATAAAGCTTTTGGTACGTCCGGTGATCTTGATCCGGTAAGGGTCGGTACAGGTAAACATCACCGTATCGCCGATCTTATAACGCCAGAGGCCGGCGTTGGTGGTGATCACCATGGCGTAGTTTACACCGGTCTCAACCTCCCGGAGGGGCAGGGCTGTCGGCTGTTCGCTGTCGGGTTCCGATACGGGTATAAACTCGTAATAAATGCCATAGTCAAGCATCAGCAGCAGGTCGTCCTGGTCGGCCTCCTGCAGCCCGAAGAAACCTTCGGATGCATTGTAGGTATTCTTGTAATTGATGTCGGGCGATGGCAGCAGCTCTTCGAACTGCTTGCGGTAGGGGTCGAAATTCACGCCACCGTGGAAGAATACCTCTATGTTGGGCCATACTTCCAATATGTTGTTTTTGCCGGTGATGTCGAGGATGCGTTTCAGCAGCAGCAGGGTCCAGGAAGGAACGCCCGAGAGACTGGTCACGTTGTGGGGGATGGTGGCATGGGCCATTTTTTCGATCTTGATCTCCCATTCGTCGAGCAGGGCGAGGCTGCGCTTGGGAACCCTGATGAATTCGGCCCAGTGGGGAAGTTTTCGGATAATGAGCGCCGAAAGGTCGCCGATGAGGTATTCCTCATTGTTGACTTCCCGGATGATGTGGCTGCCGCCCATGGCCAGCCCGCGCCCGTCAAAGAGATGGGTGTCGGGGTGATTATGGCAGTACATGGCCAGCATATCTTTTCCGCCTTTGAAGTGGCACTCTTCGATCGATTCATTGCTTACCGGAATGAACTTGCTTTTTTCGCTGGTGGTCCCGGCCGATTTGGCAAAAAGCCTGATGTCGGTCGGCCACATGATATTCTGATGGCCCTTCATGAGCAGCTCAATCTCGGGGTGTATCGATTCATAGTCGATCAGGGGGATACGGCTACGGAACTTCTCATAGGAATCGATGGTTTTGAATTCGTAGCGTTTTCCCCATTCCGTGTCGCGGGCGGTATTCAGTAGTTTCTTCAGCCATTCGGCCTGAACCTCATGCGGATATTTGGTAAAAAGCTCGATCTGGTGATAGCGCTTTTTCATCAGCCATGATATGAGGGAATTGATGAGTGCCATAATTCAATGAAATGATGGCCAAATTTACAAAGAAATACCGAGGCGAATCCAAAAACCATTAAAAAACAGGGCTGGCGGGTTGATTTCTGAAACCGTGTTCGGTTGAATTGCTATCTTTGAAATATGATTTGCTTTCCGAATGCAAAGGTCAACCTGGGGCTGCTGGTCAGGGGCAGGCGCACCGATGGTTTTCACGACATCGAAACGGTGTTTTATCCCATTCCTCTTTGCGATGTGCTGGAGATTTTGCCGGCAGGCGATGGCCAATCCTCATTGAGCATTTATGGGAACAGGATACCCGGGGGGGAAGAGAACCTTTGCATGAAGGCATACAGGCTGCTGGAAAAGCGTTTTGCAATACCTCCCCTTGCCATGCATCTGCTGAAGCGCATACCCGCAGGGGCAGGGCTGGGCGGCGGATCTTCCGATGCCGCGCATGTCCTGCTCATGCTGAATGATCTTTTCAGGCTGAACATCAGCTCCGCTGAATTAGAGAAATATGCTGCTCAACTCGGGAGTGACTGCCCCTTCTTTATCCGCAACAGGCCCTGCATTGCTTCCGGCAGGGGAGAAGTGATGGAAGATATCGAATTGGATCTCTCATCCTGTCGCATTGAGGTAAAAACCCCCGGCATTCATGTCAGTACGGCGGAAGCTTATGCCATGGTAACCCCCGATAACAACCGGGTTTCGCTTCGTGCGGTCATTGGCCGGCCGGTGAATGAATGGCAAGGTATTCTGACCAATGACTTTGAAGAACCGGTTTTTAAAAAATATCCGGAAATAAAAGAACTGAAGGAGCACCTGTATGCCGGGGGGGCGGTATATGCCTCCATGAGTGGCAGCGGATCAGTGGTATACGGCATCTTTCCCCAATAACCATTTAGCTGCGGGGTGCCCGTCTTCGGCTTGTAAAACGGCAGGCAGGAGTTCGGCCAGGCCTTTTCATTTGGTTTCTCTCATGAAAAGACAGTCTCACTTTAAACATATTTTGTTATTTCTGTGCGGTACGCAGCAGGAATATGCCGAGGGCGGCAAAAACGATGTTGGGGATCCAGGCGGCGAGCATTGGCGTCAGGTTGCCGAAGGTGGCAAATACGATCGATATCTGCATGAATAGGATATAGGTAAAGGTAAACCCGATGCCCAGGCCCAGGTGCATGCCGATGCCTCCCCTCACTTTACGGCTCGACAGGGCTACCCCGATCATGGCTAAAATGATGGTGGCGAAAGGCCCGGAGATACGCTTGTGCTTTTCTACTTCGTAGATTTTTGCCTTTTCCGAGCCTTTCATTCTTTCTTCCTGAATGCGAGCGCGCAGTTCCCAGTAGTTCATCTCCTCAAAATCCTCTTTCTTTACATACAGGTCGAACGGCTTCAGCCTGATCACTGTATCGAGGCGTTGACCCCTGTCGATGCGTTCACCCGCATCGGTGATCTCCCTGATCACATAGTTTTCGAGGGCCCATGACTGCTTCGTACTGTCCCAGCGGATGCGGTCGGCCATGATCTTTGTGAGCAGCTTGTTGCCTTCGAACTCTTCCAGGCTGAACTTGATCCCGATATTGGTGGAAGAATTGTAGTTTTCGAGAAATACCAGGGTTTCGGGCCCGATCTTGAGATGAATGTTCCGGTCTTTGTCGAGGCTGAGGTTTTCCATGTACTTGTCCTTGAACTCCCGCCTGGTAATATTGGTTGTGGGAATGAGGAAATTCCCGAGGTAGAACGACATCAGCGCCAGCAGGACGGCCGAGATGAGGTACGGCCTCAAAAAGCGGTAATAGCTGACGCCTCCGCTGAGCATGGCCACGATCTCCGTATTGGAGGCCATTTTTGATGTGAAGAAGATCACCGAGATAAAGGTGAACAGATACACGAAGAGGTTGATGAAATAGGGGATGAAGTTCAGGTAATAGCTGAAGATGATCTCGTTGAGCGGGGCTTTTTTCTCGATGAACTCGTCAATGTTCTCCGATACATCAAAAATGATCACGATCACGATCAGCAGGGAAATGGCATAAAAAAAAGTGCCAAGGAATTTTTTGATGATATACAGGTCGAGTATCTTCATGGAATCATCCTTCTGCCTAAAGCTTTGTATTTAATTTTTTTACCATGCTGCTTTTCCATGCGCCGAAGGTGCCTGCCTGTATCTGTTCCCTGGCTTCACGCATCAGCCGGCTGTAAAAGGCAAGGTTGTGCAGGCTGGCGATCATCCCGCCCAGTACTTCCCCCGAAATGAAAAGATGCCGCAGGTATGCTTTGGTGTACTGTTGGTCGACAAAGGACGTGCCTTCTTCATCCAGCGGCGAAAAGTCGTCTTTCCATTTATTGTTGCGCATATTGATCACTCCTTCGGCGGTAAACAGCATCCCGTTCCTCCCGTTCCTTGTGGGCATTACGCAGTCGAACATGTCAACCCCCAGCGCGATGCTTTCCAGGATATTGGCCGGTGTGCCCACACCCATCAGATAACGCGGCTTGTCGGTTGGTAGTATCTCACATACCAGTCCGGTCATTTCATACATCAGTTCATGGGGCTCGCCCACCGAAAGACCGCCGATGGCGTTGCCGTCGGCTTCGTAGCTGCTGATAATGCCGGCCGATGTCTTCCTGAGTTCGGGGTATACACTGCCCTGAACGATGGGGAATAATGATTGCGGGTAGCCGTAGCGGGCTTCGGTGCCGGCAAAGCTGTCGGCACAACGTTTCAGCCAGCGGTGGGTGATATCCATCGATTTTTTGGCGTAGTCGTGATCGCAGGGATATGGCGTACACTCGTCGAAGGCCATGATGATGTCGGCCCCTATGATGCGCTGGATATCGATCACGCTTTCGGGTGTGAATGTATGTTTTGAGCCGTCGATGTGCGACTGGAAAGTAACCCCTTCTTCCCTGAGCTTCCTGATCCCGGTCAGTGAATACACCTGGTAACCCCCGCTGTCGGTGAGCATGGGGCCTTCCCAGCCGGTAAAGGCATGCAAGCCGCCTGCCTGCTGCAACACCTCTGTTCCGGGCCGCAGGTAAAGATGGTAGGTATTTCCCAGTACGATCCGGGCACGGCTGTCGTCCCTGAGGTCACGCATGTGAACGGCCTTAACGTTGGCGGCGGTGCCGACGGGCATAAATACCGGTGTTTCTACCGTTCCGTGCGGGGTTTCAATTATGCCGGCGCGGGCATGGCTGTGGGTGTCGGTGGCCTGAATTATAAACTTCATGTTGTTTATAAAAATTCGTTCAAAGATAATTTTTATTCGCGAAGAATGGATAATTTAGCGGCAAGACCGGTTGTGATGCAGCTTCCTTATTTTCCTTCCGAACCGCTTGAGCAAGTGCTTATGGCGGCTTATTTGCTGGCGTTTTTGATCCAGATGTGCTACCTGTGGGTGGTTTTCAGGAGGCTCGCCTTTCTAAAGGCCCGGGACGAAAAACCCGGTGCAGGCCCCGTTTCCGTCGTGATCTGCGCCCGTAACGAATACGATAACCTGAAAAATAACCTGCCGCTAATCCTCCGCCAGGAATACCCGGATTTTGAGGTTGTAGTGGTAAACGACAATTCGCAGGACGACTCCCTGGAGTTGCTCAACGACATGGCCCGCGAACACAGTAATCTTAAAGTGGTGAATCTCAGTCAGGACCTGAACTTTTTTCATGGCAAGAAATTCCCGCTTTCGCTTGGCATCAAGTCTGCCGCCAATGAGATACTGCTGCTGACCGATGCCGATTGCCGTCCTGCCTCTTCGCATTGGATCAGCAGTATGACATCGGGTTTCCGCGAAGGCAAGGAGATCGTTCTCGGCTATGGCGCATACGAGCGAAGGCCTTCGCTGCTCAACTATCTGATCCGCTTCGAAACACTCTGGGTCGCCATACAGTACCTGTCGTTTTCCCTGGCGGGACATACTTATATGGGGGTGGGGCGGAATATCGCTTACCGGAAATCGCTTTTCTACAGGAACAAAGGCTTTTCATCACACTATAAACTTTCTTCGGGCGATGATGACCTGTTTATTAACCGGGCTGCCTCGCGGAATAACGTTGCCGTTGAAGTAAGCCATCAAAGCCATACCGTTTCCGTGCCAAAAACCTCATTCGGGGCCTGGATGCGGCAGAAAAGGAGGCATTTCACTACCTGGAAACATTACAGGAAAAAATATAAATGGTTGCTGGGCGGCTGGTCGGGAAGCACCCTCGCCTTTATGCTCCTGTTTGCAGCCACGATGGTGTCTGGATATAATCTGCTTGTCGGCGGCGGCATATTTGCCATCCGCTTTTTCAGCCATCTGCTGATCACGAAAAAAAGTATGATCAGGCTGAACGAAAAGGAATTATTATTACTTTCGCCTATGGCGGAAATATTCCTGATTATCATTTACCCGGTGCTGGGCCTGGCAAATATGATCAGAAAACCTGATAAATGGAAGTAAATCCAAATCTCACCGATAAAGCCCTGCGTGATTATCAGCTGGTGATGGCAGCCATTAGCCGTGGCGACCAGAAAGCCTACGCCGCCCTGATGAACAATTACCGCGATTCGCTTTACTTCATGCTGCTGAAGATGACCAATAATGCCAGCGATGCGGATGATCTTACCATTGAAGCATTCGGAAAGGCATTCAAGAAACTTGAACAATACACCCCCGATTACGCTTTCAGCACATGGCTGTTCAAGATCGCTTCAAACAACTGCATCGATTATATGCGGAAAAAGAGAAAGCAGTCGTTTGCGGTTAACCTTGGCACAGAAGGTGATGAGGGTCAGGATCTGGCCAACATCGTTGCCTCCGACAGCCCCGATCCCGAGGAAAAGGTCATAAAAAAGGAAAAGATCGGGCTGATGCGTGAAGTGGTGGAAAAACTGAAGCCCCATTACCGTACCCTTGTCGAACTGCGGTATTATAAAGAATATTCCTACGAAGAGATTGCTGAAGAGTTGAATCTGCCGCTCGGCACCGTGAAGGCACAGCTTTTCCGTGCCCGTGAATTCATTTTCAACATCATGAAGAATATCCCCGAGAATTACTGACCGGGGTCGCAGTTTTTTACATAATGGGCAAGCACGCTGCCAAATCCTTCATCAAGCTTCATTAGTCCGTAATCCATCAACTGGTTGTTCAGGTATTGTAAAACGAGGAAAGTGTTGTTTTCATCGCCCGGGAAAACGCCTGCAAAGAAGAAGCCCAGGGTCTCAAATTCAGGACACAGAAGTGCGGTAAAGGGGTCGTTCAGGTTCAGGTAGAGGTATATGGTTTCATACCTGCCTATACACAGGCTTTTCAGTGCATCCCTGACCCTGTCGGCCGTGTGCGCGCCATAATGATCGATCCGGATGGTGGCTGTGATGAAGTCCCTGTTGCGATGAATGCTCAGCCTGGTCCGCTTTCTCTCCAGCCGGGACAATTCCGGTTTCGTTACGGGATATTCGGCTTTAACCCCGGTGTTGCCAATGATGTCCATGATCATTTTGCGATGCCTGGGCGGAGGATGCAGGATGAGCCGGGCAGGAGGATGGAGGTAACGGTAGGTGATCATGATGTTTTCCCTGGGATGTATATCTTCCCTGATATCCCTGAATTTCAGTGTGGGCACCCGCGACACCAGCAGCACGCAGTCGTGCATGCCGAAATGGTGCGCCGCTTTCTGGGAATAGGGATGGGTGGTTACGGTCATGGCATAAAAACCGCAGATGCGCATATTCACGGCTTTTCCGATTAGGTCTTCCCAAAGGCTGTTCATCACGCCCATGCCGCGGTATAAGGGGTTGCTGAATGCTATGCCGATCTCTGCATTGTTCCCATGTGCCATGTTCAGTGCCGAATGGCCGATGATCTCCCCATTGCCGGTTCTGGCAAGCCAGGATACAAGCTGCCCCGACCTGTTCAGTTGCGCTACCTTTTGGGGATAATAGATGTTCTCGTAGGGATAGCTGTATCCGTAACAATAATAGGCAAGGCGCGAAACTTCAACCGCTTCGTGCGCCTGCATCGGCCCGGTCGTAAACACTGTCTGGCTCTTTGCCTGCTCTTTGCCATGCTCCATGGCTTCCGTTTCCCCGGCATCGATCATCTGCCCGATGGAACGGGTCGGGAGATGTTTCATAAGGATGACCTCGATCCCCTCATGGCCATGGTTCACGTACGACAATTCATCCATGACCTGCCCGACCAGGAAGGTGCCCAGCCCGCGGTCGTTGTAATTCTTTTCCAGCTCTTCTTTGCTGTATACCGGGAAGAGTGCGGGGTCGAAGGGGATACCCTTCACCCGGATATGGATTTGCAGCCCGGCCGGCATTTGGATAAATTCCAGATCGATATTTCCTTTTTGGCCGGGTAAAAAAGAATATTTGATGATGTTGGTCAGGATCTCTTCCAGGGCCAGCTGCACCTGTTTGTTGTCGTGCCTGCTGAACCCGCTGATCTCCGATATTTTTTCAACAAATGCTTCCGCTTCCGGCAGGTAATCGATGCGGTTCTGTATGCTGAGCTTTGAATGATGGAACCCGGTCATGAGGTTTGTTTGCGTTTGTCGATGATCTTTTGCAGTTTGCCGCTGGTTTCGATCTTGGTGAAGGCGGTGCCATCCACCGGTTTCGCTTCAAGCTCAATGAGGTTGTCGTTCATGACCATGTCGTACAACACGGGATCGCCTTCCAGCAGAGCCTCGCATACTTCTTTCGTGTCCAGTCCGGCATTCCGGTTCAGCCGCACGCTGATCTTTTGTTTGCCTGCCCCGGCGGTGTCGAGCAGCAATTGCAGCTCATCTTTATAGCCAAAGCTGTTTTCCAGTGTCCTGGCAAAGGTGTTATAGTTAAAGAGCGGCCCCATCTTGAAGATGTCGCCGAAACGGCCAAGCAACTCAAAGCGCGGGGCTTTTCTTCCGCAGGGGCAGGGCTCTTCAACCCAGCGTCCCAGGTCGCCGATCTCATAGCGGTAAAGGTTCTGCCCTTTCCTTGAAAGGCTGGTGAAGATAAGCCTGCCTGTTTCTCCTTTGTCAACGGGTTTGTCTTCCTCCATTTTAAATATCTCCAGGAACTGGGTGCGGGTCATCACGTGGTGGATGCTGCCTTCGCAACGGGTGCAGCTATAGCCGAGCGGCCCGGCGTCGTTGCTGCCGTATATGGCCGACTTGACCACTTCCACCCCAAATTCATCCTTGTAATATTGCTGCATGGCCTTGCTCATATGCTCACCGGCATAAAAGATCTTACGAATGCCGCCATATTCCTTCAGCTCTTTTTTGCAGGCTTCGAAAAGCTGTGAAAAGTAGAATGGCATCCCCAGGAGGGTGTCCACCTTGTTGTCGATGATGGTTTGGGCCACATGTCCGTAGTCGGGGACGGCTGTCATGGGAAACTGTATGGCCCCCATGCCTTCGAGGATGGTCCAGAAACTGATGAAGCCCCCGTACAGTTCTCCGCTGAAGAATAGGTTCATGCAGCGGTCGGTGGTTGGATCGAGGCCGGCGGCGAAGAGGGCCTCGGAAGCGGCAAACATCTGTTTGTGATAGTCTTCGTAGGTATAAACAGCCATCTTGGGCTTTCCGCTTGTACCCCCGCTCTTAAAAAAGAGTTCTGAAAACCTCTCCGGCACTTTTTTCCTGATATATTCATCTTTATGGATGACGGGGGTGTTGGCAGGTAGTACGGGTGCCGCTTGCTCTTCCAGGTCGGCGAAGCTGGTGATGCCGTCAGTGAGGTTGCCAAGCTGCAGGCATATCCGCCGGCAATAACGTTGCAGGGCGTACACCCCGTCGTGGGGCTCACCGGCATAGCCGTCGAGGTGATGGCCGGGCCGCTTGATGCGGGTCACGCCGGCCTGTAAAAGCTCCCGGCTCATGCTTCCAAGCTCTTCCAGCTTACAGGCCAGCCCTGCTGTTTGCAGATAATTTCTCAGGGGCCTGAGGGTGCTTACGATCTTGTCTTTCGGAAGCGGTTTCACCCAGATCGTTCGATACAGCGGTGATGGGCGCAGGCCCGGCTTAAAATCGATCAGTATCCGCCAGGTCTTCCCGGCAGATTCAATTACTTCCGACTCGCCCAATGCAGCGCCCAGCCTGGTGACCTGGGTCACATTGGTGATCTCGGCCATCTCAGCGATGCTCAGTTTCGGCTGGGAAAAGCGCTGCGAGACCCTGTCGAGCACTTCCGCAAAGTTGTGCGCAAAGGCCATCAGTTCATCCCTGGCGGAGGTTTCGAGGTAAAGGCATTGCGGGCTGGAACAGGCCTGCTGCTCGATCACACAAATGTCGTAGGCTATGTTTTCAAGGGTAACAACATCGTCCTTCATCTTCCTGCTCACGTAGGAGAAGCTGATGCGGTGCCCCCAGTCGATGATGCGGGTGTTCTCAGGGGTCATCCGCCTCACGGAGGCCACCGACTCTTCACTGCCCCATGCGGCAATGCCGTGGGCTTCATTGAAGAGGATACTGAGGATGTCTTGGCGTGAAGAGGACAGGCGGAAGGCATATACGAAAGGCTTGAGGGTGCCGGAGGGATCGGCATCCACGATGCCTTTCAGGATAAGCTGCGGGAAGTTGCCGTTTCTGCTGCTGTTCTTAAGCACGTTGATGTTTCCGGCCATGAGTCCTTCCAGCACGCTGAGCGGTGCCACCGTCGGGGCGTTTCCCGGCACTACGTGTACCAGCATGCCCAGGGGTGCCCAGGCTTCAAAAGTGTCGTTGCGGAAGTTGTTTCGGTGAAGGATAAAGGGATTGTCGCTCCCCAGTTCCCTTTTCATTTTTTCTTCCAGAAAGCCCGGATCCAGAAAGGCAACAATTTCTTCAATGGTCTGATGGGCATGTTCAGGGGTGTTGCCGGCCTGCACAAGGGAGTCGATGAGTTCCTGTGAGTCGCCTTCCAGCAAAAGGTCCCTGTAACGGGCACAGGCGCGGAACAATGTGGCCGGTTCCAGGCGCAGCCGAAGGTCGGGGGCCATGTCGCGGCCAATGTTGCCCGCTTTCTTTCCGAATTCAGCTTCGCTGATCCATTCACCTCTCCAGATATATTCCTTATTTTTCATAATGATAATTTTATACGGCTTCTTTTTTGAGCAGTTCGGCAGCCGAAACGGCACAGCTCTTGTTTTTGGATAATCCGGCCCTGCCGGCAATGTCAAACCAGGGCGTGTTGATGCCGCATCCACATGCTTCGGGCGGGTGCATCACGGCCAGGTCGCCCATCACAACGCTGATGGCAGGCACGGAGGTGATGTAGGGCGTTACAAAACTGAGATAGCCGGGCTTTTCGTAACCCAGCACTTCAAGGGTTCTTACATCACGGATGAATGCCCTGGACCAGACCGGGACGTGCATATGATGCCGTTCACATTCTATGTAAGGCACCGAGTGTTCGACCGAGCCAAAGCCGTCGCGGCAGCGGAAGTCGGGGATGCCAAGTTGCTCACCCAGGCGTCCGTATAGCTCAGGTTTGGAGAGTTGCCGGTCGGCATAGCCCTTCCACCCGCCGGCAAAGAAGACCAGGGAATCTTCGGGCAGACGAAGGTCCTTCACGCCCAGGTTCTTCATCCTTTCCAGGATAAAAAAGATGAATGAGGGGAAGCCGATCAGTCTGACCGGGATCGCTTCGGCTTCATATTGTTTCAGCACCGCTATGCTGCCGAAAAGGTCGAACTCATGCGTACCTTCCCCGGTCAGCCGAAGTACATAATTGATATGCCTGGCCGGGGCGTATTTGGTCAGAAAGCGGCTGGTGTTGGTTGTGCCCCGCGTTGAACCTGCCTCGGGCTCATAATTGCTCACCAGGTAATTGGTTTCTTTTTCGGGATTAACCCATCCGAAGTAGTCGTATACAAAGTCGACCATCCGCCTGCCGGAGGCGATGGACCAGTGGTCGAAGAACATCCGGCTCTTCTGGCCCATGGTGCCGCTGGAAGTGAGGGTGATCTCTATGTCTTCTTCCCGGACGGATTTTACCGAATGTGTCTTGAAAAAGTTGGCATGAATGAAAGGGATGGCCGGCAGGTCACGAATACCCTTCAGTTTGGCGGGGCTGAATTGTTCCCTGTCGAGGAAGTTCCTGTAAAAAGGGCATCGTTCGTAATGCCATTGCATGATCTCGCGCATGGCCTGCAGGAATAATTCGTCCGTGTCAGCATCTGTGCGGAAGGGCTCATCAATTTCGCAAATTTCCCGGACGGCCTGCAGGGCAGTCGGGTCGGGAACCTGTAGCTGTTCAAACTTTGACATATGTTGGTTTATTTGAATCGGTTGTCGATAATGCGGCGTATCTTGCCTGTGCGCGGGTTTACAGCAAGCTCTTCCGGACGAATCCATTCAATGCTGATGGGGTGGACGCCTTTGATGGCGATCTCTTCTCTGAATTCGGGCCGCTCGCTGAAGATGGTGTCGAGCAGCTCTTCTTCCCATGCGGGCTGCACCGCCGCAGGGTCGTCAACGGCGATGCGCAGGCTAAGCTTGTCGAGCTTCCCGATGTGGTCGATCACCATCTGGAAGTTGGCTGCCTGGAATAAGGGTTTCATGAGGTGGAGGATGTGCATGAAATTGTCAACATACATGGTAACCACCCCGATCCGGGCCCCCTCTTCCGATCGCCCCATTATTTTAAATTTCCTGTTTTCTTTTCCGGCTTCTTCCACCCATATGCCGCGATCGCCTGCCGGGTACCTGATGACGGGCATCAGCAGCCTCGACAGGTTGGTGGTGAGTATGCGTCCTTCCCTGTTGCATTCTTCAATTACATCACCGCTGTCCTCGTCAATGATCTCTATGATGTTGTAACCGTCGAACACGCGGTGTTCGTTGAACCCGCATCCGGGATCGATATAGCCCAGCAGTCCGCCGTCAACGCTGGCATAGCCCACCGAATAAATCTGCACCCCTGGGAATACTTCATGCATCAGCTCACGCTGATCCTCGTACATGCTTTCACCGCCAAAATATATTTTTTCGACCTTCAGGCCCTTTAAGTGTTTTGACCTGACATACTCGGCCAGGCTGATCAGTTGCGTCGGTACTCCCAGCAATGTATTAATACGAAAATCACGAAGCTCCCGGGCAATAAATTCGAGTGGAGAGGCCCCGGAGATAGGAAACAGCATGGTGTCGACCGGGCAGCGTCCCAGGCTGTCGTGGAGGAAGAGAAAACTGCTGTACAACTCCCCGGCATAGAAAAGGTTGGCAATCCGGTCGCCTTTTTTCAGCCCGCTTTCGGCGAGATGGTAGCCAAAGGTACCCGTCATGGTTTCCCACTCTTCCCGGCTGTAAACCGAGAATTTGGGCATGCCCGTCGTGCCGCCGCTTTTGAAGATGATGCCGTCAGTCATGGGCCCTGTCAACAGGCGGTTGTTTTCTACCCGGTTATATTCCCAGAATATGGCCTGGTCGACGGGAGGGAGTTCAGAAAGCTTCCAGCCTTTTTGTGGTAGGTTGCGATAGCGTTGCCCGTAATATTCCGATAACTCGCGGGCAACTGAAACAATGGTTTCAAGGGAATAGGTCTTCATATTGGTTTACGCTGTTTCGGCTGACCAAAGATAAAGAATATGTTGTAATTTTGATGGCTGATGCACGTTTATCGTGAAGCCTTGTTTATCGGCTTTTTTCGGCACGCTTAAATTGCGACTGACAGGTTTTTGTCATAATGCTGAAAGAATGATCGTTGAAAGAAAACCCATTGCGCATGAATACAGAAGAATTCAGGAAGATAATTTTGCAGGGCATACCCGGGGAGTTACCCGCTGCGAAGATATTTGATGACAGTGTGAGCCATGCCCCGGTGCGAAAAGATATTCTCACGACAGATGAAAAAAGGCTTGCCCTGAAAAATGCACTACGCTATTTTCATCCGAAACATCATGCTGTGCTGGCCGGGGAGTTTGCCGATGAGCTGAAGCGGTATGGCCGGATCTATATGTACCGCTTCAGACCTGATTACCCCATGCATGCCAGGCCGATCGGTGAATATCCGGCACGCTCGCCGCAGGCTGCCGCCATCATGCTCATGATCCAGAATAACCTTGACCCTGCCGTGGCCCAGCATCCCCATGAGCTCATCACCTATGGGGGCAACGGAGCAGTTTTCCAGAATTGGGCGCAATACCTGCTGACGATGAAATACCTGGCTGAGATGACCGGTGAACAAACCCTGGTCATGTATTCGGGGCATCCACTGGGGCTTTTCCCTTCCCATTCCGACGCCCCGCGGGTGGTGGTAACCAATGGCATGGTCATTCCCAACTATTCAAGCCCCGATCACTGGGAGAGGTTTAATGCGCTTGGGGTGTCGCAGTATGGTCAGATGACTGCCGGATCATACATGTATATCGGCCCGCAGGGGATTGTGCACGGTACAACCATCACCGTGCTCAATGCCGGAAGGAAGTTGAAGGACGGTAAGGCAGGCCTGGGAGGAAGGATTTTTATCTCATCAGGTCTGGGAGGAATGTCGGGGGCACAGGCCAAAGCCGCTGTTATCGCTGGTGCAGTAGGGGTGATTGCCGAAGTCAACCCTTCGGCGGCAGAGAAAAGACACCGGCAGGGATGGGTTGATGAACTTTATACGAACCTTGGTCAACTCATTGAACGGATGCTCAGGGCCAGTGATGCGAAGGAAGCCGTGTCACTGGCTTACCAGGGAAATATCGTGGACCTCTGGGAGGAGCTTGTTAAACGCGATATCCGAATTGATTTGGGTTCCGACCAGACTTCACTGCACAACCCCTGGGCGGGGGGTTATTATCCGGCCGGGCTCAGCTTTACGGAATCGAACAGACTGATGGCCGCAGATCCGGTTGCTTTTAAAGAAAAGGTAAAGGAGTCGCTGCAGCGACAGGTAGCCGCCATTAACACCCTCGCTGCCCGTGGCATGTATTTTTTCGATTATGGCAATGCCTTTCTGCTGGAGTCTTCAAGGGCGGGGGCCGACATTATGAAGGAGGATGGCACTTTCCGCTATCCGTCCTATGTGCAGGATATTATGGGCCCCATGTGTTTCGATTACGGATTTGGCCCTTTCCGCTGGGTATGCACTTCGGGCGATCCGGCGGATTTGCGCACCACTGACAGTATAGCAGCCGGCATCCTTGAAAGGATGGCTGGTGATGCTCCGGACGAGATAAAACAGCAACTAAACGATAACCTTCGCTGGATCAAACAGGCAGAGGCAAATAAGTTGGTGGTGGGCTCGCAGGCACGGATACTCTATGCCGATTGCGAAGGGCGTACTCGCATAGCGGATGCTTTTAATGAAGCCATCAGAAAAGGGGAGGTCAGCGCGCCCATCGTGCTCGGACGAGACCACCACGACGTGTCGGGAACTGATTCCCCATACCGTGAAACATCCAATATCTATGACGGTTCGCAATTCACGGCCGATATGGCTATACAGAATGTGATCGGCGACAGCTTCCGCGGGGCGACCTGGGTGTCGGTCCACAACGGTGGCGGCGTGGGTTGGGGCGAAGTCATCAACGGGGGCTTTGGCATGCTGCTGGACGGCAGCGCTGACGCTGGCCGGCGCCTGAAAAGCATGCTGCACTGGGATGTGAATAATGGGATTGCCAGGCGGAGCTGGGCCAGAAATGATGAAGCAATCTTTGCCATCAAACGGGCCATGAAGACCGAGCCGCTGCTGAAAGTCACCCTGCCGAACATGGTTGATGAAAAACTGTTGAATATGGAGTAACGAATATCGAACCCGGCATACTGAAACTATTAATTAATACTCATAATACCCAATGAAAAAATACCTGTTTATCCTTTTTATCGTTCTTGCCGGATGCGGGGAGGGGGAACCTGACCGGCCCGGGAAAGTTTATGCCTCAGATCATTCCCATACCATGGCAACCCTTTATAACCACTATGCTGCCGAATACCGGGCACTGGCATATCAGGCCTTTAATATCGCCCGCGAAAGGGTGGATGCTATCCGCAGGGAAAACCCCGGGGCCGGTAATCTTGCCATCGTGGTTGATATTGACGAAACCCTGATCGATAACAGTCCGCACCAGGCTTTGATGATCCTCCACGATAGTGCATATCCCTACATGTGGAACGAATGGTGCAGGCTGGCGGGAGCTGCCGCCATACCGGGAGCTGTCGATTTCCTGCAGTATGCCGATGCAAAAGGGTTCGGCATTTTTTATGTTTCCAACCGAAAGGATAAATATGTACGGGAAGCTACCCTGCGGAACCTTGATTCGCTGGGTTTTCCCCAGCTCAGGGAGGAAAGGTTCATGCTGAGGCAGGAAAAGTCGGAGGTGAACCCTGATCCGTCTGACAAACAGGCCAGAAGAGATGAAATTGCCGCCCGGGGATACAGGATCGTGTTGCTGATCGGTGATAACCTTGGCGACTTTTACACGGATACCTTATCGGGTGATGACCGTTCGGAACAGCTTAATAACTTGTCGGAAGAATTTGGCCGGAAATACATTGTGTTGCCCAATGCCATGTATGGTAATTGGCCTGCCAGCCTTGGTATAAAAGGCGGCGTGCAGATGGATTCTTTGTTAAAAAAGGGTTGCCAGCCCTATTAAGGTTGGCAACCCTATTCTCTATTTAGAGATCATCACCCGCTCGGTGATCATTAAATCATTCACCATCAGTCTGATAAGATAAACACCATTTTCCAGGTTAGCTGCATTGAGCCCGATCAGGTGTTCGCCTGCGGCAAGCATGCCTTCATCAGATTCATAAACTTTTTTGCCAAGGATGTTGAACATCATCACTTTTACATGGCTGAACGTTTGTGTGGTAAGTGCAATGTTTGTGTGATCGCTGAATGGGTTCGGATAAACCTGTATTGTCGGGTTTCCTGCCAGCTCGTCAATGTCTGTGTCATCGTCGGTTTGAAAATCCGTTCCCAACATAAAGCCAAAGTCGCCGACACCCTGCAGGATATAGCTGTTGCTGCCGTAATACAGGGCAAAGAAGCCCGGTGAGTTCAGCCCGTCGCCACCGGCATCGTAAACAAAAAACTGGTAACAGCTCAGGTTTTGGAGTTCAAAGCTTTCCATGATGGTTTGGCTGGCTTGTGTGTATGGCCCGCCCGAATAAACAACATTGCCCATATCATCCAAAACTTCCCAGGTGGTTTCCGAAGGATTGTTGTCGGTCCTCAGGATCAGGTTTACATCAGCCGGGACGATATCGGCAAGAGGAACCACCGCAACGATCGTGTCGTTGAGCGGGTACTGGTCGGGGTTGCCGTTGGGGTTTTCCGAATAGATCATGAGCAGGTTCTCCTCTTCGGGGGCAAAGGCGATTTCCGGAAGGTAAATCAGTTCTTCTTCAAGAAACTCAAGGTCGCCTGTCCAGTCATAGGTGCTTAGTTCTCCGTTATTTACCTGGTATTGTAAGGTGATACTGGTGAGATTTTCGTTTCCGTTATTACGCAGGATGAAGGAAGGGGCGAAAATGCCGGCACAGGTTTTTACAGGCAGATTGGAAAGTTGCGATAGTGAGGCATCATAATTGTTCACGTTCCCCATGTCGATCAGCTCGCGCAGTGAACCCTGCAGGATCACCTTGCTGCCGTTTTCCTGAAGGAAGATCACGATCTCACAATGTTCGGCATTCCATGATGGGTCGAGTGCGAAACTATAGTTTTGTTCGATAATGTTTCCTCCCGAAAAATCGAGCTGTATACCGGAATGAGTCGGCAGCATCATCCGCTCCACGTAATTCAGGTGGTCCTGTCCCTGCCAGTATTGCTGGATATCCGATTCGGTGATCACGCAGTGCAGGCGGATGTCGGAACCCGAATAGGGGTCGACCATTTCAATGGTTACATCAATGTTGAAATCGATCAGCCCCGACGAGGTTCCTTCAATGTCGACGGTGAAGGATGAAGGTATGGCAATTTTCTGGTTGTAACGGGGCAAATACTGCGGATAAAGGCTTTGGCTGGCACTTCCGTTCGCATAAGGCAGACCCCCGTCGAAATGAGCGGTCGGGTACGCGCTAACATTATAATAGCTGTTTCTGGCATTGGAGGCAGCGTTGGTGTAGTTGTCGCCATTGTGGTATTTGATAACGGCAACATCATGCCCGTTGGCGATCAGGTCATCGGCTCCCATCGAAGCTCCCGGGCAGAAGGGACACCATGTGCCGGTACCAATCTCCAGCACTACCTTTTCGCGGGCAACCTGCTGCGCGAATGAAAAACTTAAAACCAAAAGTAAAGCGAAGAGTGTAGTCAGTGTTTTTTTCATCTTTTTTTTATTTAGTTTGCAACAATGAACATGTTTAGATGCAAAAATATAATTTTTAGCTCCCTGATGCCAATTAATTAAGAGATATTTTTATATATAAGTATCAACATTTATAGAAGAGAGACCATTTTAAAGGTCAAAGGATGCCTGTTGAAAGTCAAAAACCGGGCATTAACTTATCTTTTACAAGCATTATTATTACCTTTGCATCAACGAAAGATTCATTAATCACTAAACAACAATAACATGAAAAAACTATTACTTTTTTTATCGGTCGTTTTTACATCAGCATTCCTTTTTTCGCAGTCGACGCTTTTGCTGACATGGGAATTTGGCCCTACCAGCATGGGTCCGAGCATTACGGCCAACGGGTCACCTTCCGATACGGAGATCATCAGCTATGTAACGGTTACCAATACAGGTACGGAAACCGTTACCGTGAAGACTGCCAGGAATGAGCTTTCCATGGTTGAAGGTACGAAGAGCCAGTTTTGCTGGGGCGGTGTTTGCTATTCATTCGATACCGATACTTCTGCCCTGACCATTACACTTGCCCCGGGTGAGTCAACGGATGATTTTTCGGGCCATTACTGGCCGGAAGGTACCGCAGGTGTTTCATCAATACATTACACCTTTTATGAGGTGGACAATCCCGACAATGCGTCTTCTGTCGTTATCATGTATAATAGTATGTTCAGCTTATCAAGCGAGGCCGGCGAAGAGATCAGCGCGCACCAGCGTATGTTGAGCGGTTACGTCGACGACCCCATCCATGGTGTGATCAAGGTACACAACCATGCCGACGCCCCCCTCAACCTGATTGCCTTTAAAAATCCGGTATACCTCGTTGCCAATTCCGAAAACTGGTTTTGGTTTGGTGGTACTGAGTACCCTTTTGGCGTTGATACTTCCGGTATGGTTACCATTCCGGCCGATACGGTCGATGAGTCATTTGATGCCTACTACGATGCTCAGGGCAATGCAGGCATATCCCAGATCGTTTATGTATTTATGGATCCAATGATGCCCGGGAGTTATGCCCTTTACTGGCTGCAATTCAATGCCGCTCCCAGCAGCATCAATGAAGACCTGGCGGCCATGACGGTTTTCTCCCCCGCTTATCCGAATCCTGCCGGCAGCACGGTGATGTTCGATTATGGCATTCCGGAGGGAGTGAGCCTGACAGAGGTTGTCATCACGAATATGGTTGGTTCGGTCATGCAAACCGCCGAGCTTACAGGCCTGAACGGAACAGCCAGGATCGATGTTTCCGGTTTTCCCGGTGGCATTTATTTTGCCACCCTGAAGCTTGATGGCAACGAGGTGTTAACCCGTAAGCTGCTTGTTCAGTAATACAACAATGAATGAAACGGAGGCTGTGGCTGCATCAGGCAGGCACAGCCTCTTTTTTTTCCGTACCCGATATCAGATCGGTTTGCCCCGCTTTCCCGGAACAAAGCATGATATTCGGGGCATCATTTTTTGGCAATGACGAGCATTTCAAAATCCTCTGTCGTCAGAGTGTGTTCCCGCGAAAACTGCCCCAGCCGGGCCCCGAAAATGTCGATCGTTTTATACCCCAGCGTTTTCAGAAGCCAGCTGATCTCGGAAGGCACATAGTATCTTTCGTTGCATTCAAGGGTCTTACGGTTCCCCAGGTCATCTTCGATTTCGGTGATGTTGTGGTCGCGGAATGTCATCAGGTCAAAAGTATTGCTGCGATAGGTTGCATTTCCCTCACCGGATGATGAAGCACAGAATTCTTCCACTGAATGATACAGGGGGAAGAGACCGTTCAGGGTTGTGAAAATGAATTTCGATTGCGGTTTCAGAGAGCGTGTAATACCCTTCAGGATCTCAAAGTTCATCTCATCGGTTTCCATGAGCGGGAAACCCCCTTCGCAGAGCATGATCGCAACATCGAACTCGTTCTGAAAGGAAAGGTTCCTTGCGTCCTGTTGCTGAAAGTCGATCTTCAATCCCTGTTCCATGGCCTTTTTTTCTGCCCTCTTGAGCTGTGATTCCGACAAGTCAATGCCGGTAACGGAATAACCCCGCCTTGTGAGTTCGATGCTGTGCCTTCCGGTGCCGCAGCCCACATCCAGTATCCTGAACGACTTATCGTGGTTTAGCTCCATTTCAATAAAATCGCATTCACCGGCGGTGCCTTGTGTAAAGATTTCAGTGTCGTACTTTTGTCCGTAGTTCTCGAACAAAGATTCATACCATTGTTTATTGTCCATAAGATAAAATCTTTAATTTTCCTCTGTTGTGCGCAGTGACCGTTTATTTACAATAAGATTATTTTTCCGGATCTTCAGTCCGGATTTCCGGTGGTAAAAAATAGTGATCACGATCGTTAAAGCGATGGTTGCGATCCTGAAAATGTTGGCAGCAATGCCCCCCATCGCGTTGTCACTGATGTCAAACAACCCCCATGATAAATTCATCAGGATATGAAGAAACACCGGTATCCACAGGTTTTCTCTCCATTCAATGAATAACCATGCAAACCAAAGACTTCCCATCGCTGTAATGATGAATATGCCAATGGTCTCCCCGGCATTGCTGCCCTGGTAAATATGTCCTGATCCAAAGAATACGGCACCGATAATGCCAGCAGGGATGAAACCCCAGCCCAATTTCCTGAATAAAATCCCGAATAAAAATCCCCTGAAGAGATACTCTTCCATGAAGCCTGCCAGAAACGTTGACCGGAACAACATGCCCCAATCCATGCCGGAGTTGAATTCCCCGATAATGGCCGAACCCGTGAACATGGGCCATACGGTGAGCAAAGCAAATAGCAGCCCGGTAAGCAGATCCTTTTGCAGGCCTGTTACCTTAAAAATATTCCGGAAGCCAAAGAGGAAACCCAGGGTGAGTACTGTGGGAATGATCCACCAGGAATAAAAATATATTGTTGCGGCAATTTCACCGGGAAAGGATAAGCCGGTAAAATGAGTAAAGGTCTTTTTCCCGTAAAAGGAAAGCAGGAAGACCAGAATGATGATGGCGGATTTGATTATGATGGATGGCTTTGTTTTCATTAAATGGTTAAATGGTTTCAGTGTTTCAGTGTTCCAGTGTTTGCCCCGATGTTGCAGGAGTTAACTGCTTGAATGTGTGTGTTAACTTTAAAAATGCAACTTGCCATTATCCATTTTGGGAATGGCAAGCTGATTTGTATTCACGGGTTCCGTGGGCCTGAATAATCTGATATTTCAATGGCGCAATGAAAGGGAGTCATAAGAAGCAATTTTATATCCATGTTAATCTTTTATGCAGCGTACAGAGTATCCGTAGGCACGGTGTTGCATCCCAAAGCCAACCCCGTTGGCCCGGATGTTCAGATAGCGCGAAGTATTGGTAAAGGGATAATTGCCCCAGTAGTTGCCACTGATGCCGACATCTCCAAGTATTCCATTGTTGTCGCGATAACGGAAGCCGGCCACCGTAAATTTCAGTGGTGAGGCATAAGCGCCGGCACTGTTATATGGTGACCAGCTGTTAAACTCCGTGTTTATCTCGCTATCGTCCGGTAACCTGAACCCGTTCGGGCAGGGATTGTTAATACCGCTTATACCCTGCCAGAGGCTGCCGTTTTGGGGTGAGCGCCAGTCGTAAGGGGATGAGGTTGATAAAATGAAATCACCATGTCCGGGATCGTCCTGGTTTGACAAAGTAGTTGTTGAGGAGGAGGTCCGGCATTGGTGCCCGTCAGAAAAACGCCCCCACTGATATAGATCTCCGTAAGCATCGGCATCTGTTGCGGAGGTGGCCACCCGTGAAGCGCCCAGGTTGCGGTCCATCCAGGTATGGCCGGTGGCAGGATTGGTAACTTCGACGATGGCCGTTTGGGTTCCGCTGCAAAAAACAGATCCCTCTGGAAAATTTGTGCCATTTGTATTATACCACATCAAACCATTCCAGAATTCCAGGCATTGCATTTCAGTATTATAGATCAACAAACCTTCGGAAGGGTTGCTAATGCCATTGCGTTGGGCGGTGGTCATGCGCGGGGGTAAAAACCCTTTTTGAGTGCTTTCCACTTCCAGCATTGCTGAACCGTCGGGTGCATTACCGCTTTCATTAATGGCAACCTGGGCACTGGTAAAGAATGGAAGATAAAGGGCAAAAAACATTGAAATGCGTAAATATCCTGCCATCATGTGTCTGTTATTGAAGACGCAAAAATAAAAAACAGAAGAATATGAATGATTGAATAAAAGTTATGATATTGTTAAAATACCTTTCAACAGGCATATCAGTCACATATCCATAAAGTTTTTAAAATAAGCAGACACATCAAGGCACCAGCCACGGGAAAGCAAAAACCCCCGGGTACTCAGTGGGCAATCTCATTCAGCATCTCCGTTACAAGCCAAAGGCCTCCCTGATCTTATCCACGTAGTCGAGCTTTTCCCAGGCAAAAAAGGTAACCTTCTTCTTATAGGGAGGCTCCCCGCCGTTGACATAAACCGAGGGGTCTGAGGGGTCGTAAAAAAGACTGACTTCTTCTTCGAAGGGTTCCCTGCCAAAATGGCCATAAGTAGCGGTTTTCAGGTAAATGGGGTATTTGAGCCCGAGCCTTTCAATGATACCGTGCGGGGTGAGGTCGAAGATCTTGTCCAGTTTGCGGGCGATCTCCCCGTCGCTTATGGTGTTGCCCTGGCTGTCTTTTACCCTGGCGGTTCCGTGTGTGTCAACATAAAGTCCCACATGGTCTTTGCATCCAATGGCATAGGCAACCTGGATGAGCACTTCGTCGGCCACCCCTGCGGCAACGAGGTTTTTGGCCATATGCCGCATGGCATAGGCTGCGGAACGGTCGACCTTTGAGGGATCCTTGCCTGAAAAGGCGCCCCCGCCGTGAGCCCCTTTTCCTCCATAGGTGTCAACAATGATCTTACGCCCGGTGAGGCCTGTATCGCCGTGCGGCCCGCCGATCACGAACTTACCGGTGGGATTCACCAAAAGCTTGTAATCGCCCTTGAACAGTTTTCTCACTTTTTCAGGCACATCGGGCCCTTTTATTACCCTGGGGATCAGAATATCCTTTACATCCGCCTCGATCCTGCTGCGCATGCGCTCGTCATCATCATCAAAATCATCATGCTGGGTGGAGATCACGATGGTGTCAATTCGCTGGGCGTGATGCTGGTCGTCATATTCGATGGTTACCTGCGATTTGGAATCGGGGCGCAGGTAGGTCATCTCCCTGCCTTCCTTCCTGATGGCTGCCAGTTCCTGCAGAAAAATATGCGCCAGCTCGATGGGCATGGGCATATAATTTTCCATTTCCCTGCTGGCATATCCGAACATCATGCCCTGGTCACCTGCTCCCTGTTCTTCTTTTTTCTCACGCACGACGCCCATGTGAATGTCATCGGCCTGCTCGTGAATGGTACTGATCACACCGCAGGAATCGGCATCGAATTTATATGCCGAATCGGTATATCCGATAACGCGAATCGTTTCACGGGCAACTTCATCAATATTGATCCAGCCTTTGGTCCTGACTTCCCCCGCGCAAACAACGAGGCCTGTTGTAACGAGGGTTTCACATGCCACTTTTGAATCGGGATCGTGCCGCAGGAATTCATCCAGCAACGCATCTGATATCTGGTCCGAGACTTTATCGGGGTGTCCCTCCGAAACGGATTCTGATGTAAATAAATATGCCATTGTTTATTGAATATAACTTAGATTTAACAATAATTTGCTATGTTAAACACCTGGTAAAAAGGTTTGTTTACTAATAACGGGTTGGTTTGCAAAAGTAATGAAATATTTATTTCGACAGGGTCTCGTCTCCACTTGTAAACGACTGGAAGATTTCCTGTAGGCTTTTCTTTTCAAGGTTGAGGGAAAGCACCGAGATCTTTTTCTTCACGGCAAACTGAAAAATATCCTCCCTGATGTCTTTTTCGCCGGAAACCTCAACTTCCCAGGTTCTGTCTTCTTTTTGCCTGGCGGCGATGACGCCCGGCAGGGCTTCCAGTTCTCCGGGCTTGACGGAACCGCTGAATTCGATCCTGATCAGGGCAGTGCCCATGGCCTTTTTTGAAAGGTTGCCGGTTGCATCGTCGGCCACGATCCTGCCCTGGTGAATAATCACCACGCGGCTGCAGATGGCTTCCACTTCCTGCATGATATGTGTGGAGAGCAATACGGTCTTTTCCTGTCCTACCCGCTGTATCAGTGAACGGATCTCAAGCAACTGGTTGGGGTCAAGGCCCGAGGTGGGCTCGTCGAGGACTAGTACTGGCGGGTCGTGGATCAACGCCTGTGCCAGGCCGACACGTTGCCGGAAACCCTTCGAAAGGGCACCGATCTTTTTTCTCTGCTCAGGGCCCAGCCCGGTAGTCTCAATGATCTGCCCGACCCTCTTCGCGGGTTTATCCAGTTTGTGCAATCCCGCCAGGAATGACAGGTATTCCCTTACGTACATGTCGTGATAAAGGGGATTGTTTTCGGGCAGGTATCCTACGCGCTTTTTGACTTCCAGGGGGTGCTCGAAAATGTCGAAACCATCCACGGAAGCCTCGCCCGAAGTAGGCGGCAGAAAACAGGTAATGATCTTCATCATGGTTGATTTACCCGCGCCGTTCGGCCCGAGCAGGCCCACCACCTCCCCGGCATTGATCCGGAGTGAAACACTGTCAAGTGCTTTTTGCTTTCCGTAAATCTTGGTGATCTCCTTTACAACGATCGACATTTCTTGCTGTTTTAGATTGCGAAAATACTAAAAATTAATGTTCCCGGCCAGCCAAATCCGCCTGCCGGTACATGCCCCCGGCAAGCCTGCTGCTGGGTCCGTAATGGCCGGGCCGCAAAAGGCGGCGATGCTGCCGGCCACGTATGGGATGCAGGCGCATACATTCATGAAATGAAAGTATTGCATGGCAGCTTTTACAAATCATTAAGGGGAATTGTTAATTTTGCATCTCAACCGGATAAACGAACTGTCATCGTTTTTATTCCGGCTAAACATCACAGCATGCCTGAAAAAATTAAATATGCTCTCCTGGCCGCTCTGCTGGCGTTGACTCTTTCTTTGCATTCACAGACTTTCATCCCCGTTGATCCGGGTTTCGATGTCGCCGGACGGGCAGCGGCCGCGTGGGCGGATATGGATAACGACGGGGATGCTGATATTTTTGTGACCGGCCTTGATGAAGCAGGCAATGCAGTGGCTAATTTCTATCGTAACGATGGCGGCGGTGTTTTCATGGCAATGCCGGCAGCCATCACCGCGCTGTACGATGCTTCCTGCAGCTTTGGGGACCTGAACAACGACGGACTTGCCGACCTGGCCCTGACAGGTTACAATGGGAGTGGCCCTTTCACAATGGTTTACCGCAATGACGGGAATTTTGTATTTACTGCAATCTCGTCGGCCTTTACCAACCTGACACAGGGCAGCGTGGCCTGGGCCGATTACGACAACGACGGTTTGGTCGATCTGGTGGTTTGCGGCTATGATGCAGGCGGCATACCCCATACCATCCTCTATCGCAACAATGGCGATGAAAGTTTTACGGATGCCCAGGCAGGGCTGGCAGGGCTTGGCGGTTGCTCTGCCGCATGGGCCGACCTTGACCTCGACGGCGATCTTGACCTGGCCATCATTGGAACGGATGATGACGGGAATTACCGCTTATACATATATCTGAATGATGAAGCAAGCTTCAGCCTGATGGGCGCCGGCCTTAGCGGGCTCGGGGAGGCCTCGCTCGCCTGGGGCGACTATAACAACGATAGCTATCCCGACCTGCTTGTCAGCGGGCTTGGTGCAAACGGGCTGACGCAAACTTTCATATACAGGAACAGCAATGGCCAGTCTTTCGTCCCGCTAACGGGCAGTATTCCCGGGATCTGTTCAGGCTCGGCCTTGTGGGGCGATTTTGATAATGACGGGCTGCTCGATTTTATCATCACCGGCAGAAGTGTCACGGCCACGGGTAACCCGCCTCCGCCGCCCGCTTCTCCGGTATTCCTTTTATACCGGAACCTGGGTGGCGACCAGTTTGAAGAGATCTCACCCGGCCTGCCCGCACCGGCATTCAATGCGGTGGTATGCGCCGACTATGATAATGATTCCGACCTTGACCTTTTCCTGGCCGGCGATTTTGATGCGGCTGTAAATATGCCGCAGCCACCGGCCATCATCTACCAAAACCAGGTGTCGCAAGTCAACAATCCCCCCTCGGCCCCCACCGGGCTTAGCCACAGCCTTGACGGCAACAGTGTGCAGTTTTCCTGGAACCCTTCCACCGATGATCATACACCTGCCGCAGGATTGAACTATAACCTGCGTATAGGCACCGAAACTGCAAATCAGGACATATTTTCCGCACTGGCCGGTCTTCCCGCCGGTTACCGGCGTTTGGCGGAACGTGGTAACACCGGTGGTGCGACCGAATGGGAGATCAATGGCTTCGCCTTCGGCGAATATTATGCATCCGTTCAGGCTATCGACCCTTCATATGCCGGATCGGCCTTTTCAGGGATCCTGATCTTCGGCATTGCGCCCTCGGCCGGCTTTTCCCTGCAGGACTCTGCATGTGTTTATGATATAGTTACAATAACATACACCGGTAATGCATCCGCTTCGGCTCAGTATATCTGGGGTTTTGACGGCGGACAGGTATTGTCGGGTTCGGGGCAGGGCCCTTATGAGGTATACTGGATCAGCGATGGTATGAAGGAAGTTAGCCTGACGGTGATCGAAAACGGGGCCACTTCCGCAACGGAGGTCAATGAAATATATATACTTGGCCCGCCTGATGCACCCGGCCCGGTAACCGGTGAGGAAAGCATTTGCCAGGGGACGGCATACAGTGAATACGCAGTGGAGCCGGTAAGCGGGGCTGCTTCATACGAGTGGGGATTATACCCCGGCGGGGCCGGAACGATCAACTGGACCAGTGTACAGGCCATCGTTGAATGGTCGGAGGATTTTACGGGTGATGCACATGTGTTTGTGCGTTGCTCCAATAGCTGCGGCACAAGCAACTGGTCCGACAGCCTGCTGGTGGTGGTCAGCCCCCTGCCTGCCAAACCGGCATTGCCGGCAGGGCCTGAACAACTTTGCCAGAACCCCCCCGATACTGAATATACCACCTCCGGTGCTGCATTTGGGGCCGGATACCAGTGGGCGCTCAGCCCTGCCACAGCCGGAAACATTACGGGTACCGGTCTGACAGCCGGGGTTGAATGGGATGATACTTTTACAGGGATGGCATCCATCAGGGTGCGCTCATTCAACAATTGCGGCACAGGGCCCTGGTCCGACTCCCTTTTGATTACGATCAGTGAAGCTCCCCTTGCCAATGCAGGAGAAGATCAGTCGATTCCGCAGGGCACTTCCACACAGTTGAACGGTACGGCAAGTGGTGGCTCCGGCAACTATTCCTTTTACTGGTCGCCGCCGGGCCTGCTTAATGATCCGGCCATGGCGGATCCCACCACCGTTGAGCTTTTCCAGAGTACGCAGTTCACCCTCACGGTGACCGACGAACTGAGCGGCTGCACCTCGGCCGATAAGGTGATCGTTACCGTGACCGGCGGATCACTGGCCCTCGAAGCCAGCGCAGATCCTGAAATCCTGTGTGAAGGATCCCTCACGCAATTGCTGGCCCTGGCCGGCGGAGGCACCGGAAACTATACCTATATCTGGACTTCTGATCCGCCCGGTTTTACATCAGAAATTGCCGATCCAATGGCCGGTCCGCTCTCTGCCACCTGGTATTTCGTATTGCTCAACGATGGGAACGACAGCCTGACAGACAGCGTATTCGTGGATGTGATCCCATTGCCCGTAGCCGTCAGTGGCATTGAAGGCCCGCAGGACGTTTGTGCCGGCGACATGCTGGTGCTATACCATGCTGAGCCTGTGCCCGGGGCTGAGAAATACAAATGGCTGCTGCCGGACGGGGCTTATGGCGGGAGCGACAGTTCCTCTATCCTTGTTAACTACTCGCTCCAGGCAGTGAACGGGAACCTGCAGGTGCGTCCGCAGAACGCCTGCGGGATGGGCCCTCCGGCAAGTCTTTACATTGAAATTGAACAAAAGCCCGCCGTGCCGCAAGCGGTGACCGGCCCCGACACCGTGTGTACAACAATGGATACACTCAGTAATTTCATGCTCGATATGCCGGTTCCCGGCGCCCTTTCCTACGAATGGCGCCTGCTGCCCGATACCGCCGGAAGCATTGCCCCGGACGGTCTCACAGCCGTTGTGCACTGGGTGAAAAACTGGGAAGGGGAGGCCGCCATCATCCTGCGTGCCACCAACAATTGCGGAAATTCAGCCTGGTCGTCGCCCAAAATAGTAATTGCCTATAACAGCCTTGGAACAACAGAGAATGTTGATGAAGCAACCACCCTGAGATGTTACCCCAATCCTACCGGAAATACATTGTATGTTGAATATGCCCGGGGAGGTAAAGCCAGCACCTTGCGGTTAAGTGTGTATGACCTTTATGGAAGGGAAAGGAAAGTGATGATGTTGAACGAATCACAAGGGATGATCGAAATAGATGTTTCGTTTTTCACAAACGGACTCTATATTCTGGTCCTGCGTTCAAAGCACGGGGAGCTTGCAACGGCAAAATTTATCGTATACAGGTAAGTCATGCCGGTTGTTGTCGCCAAAGCATGCATGATGGCGCGGAGCGGAAAAATATTTAATACCAAAGTTTGTTAATCCAAAAACTTAATTCTATCTTTGCACCCCCTTTTCAAGGGCTTGATTATTAGATTAGCAGTAAACAAAGGTTTATAAATGGATACTTTAAGTTACAAAACGCGCAGCGCGAACAACCAGACGGTCAACAAGGAATGGCTGTTGATCGATGCGGACGGCATGATCCTCGGAAGGCTGGCATCAGAAGTGGCAATGCTTCTTCGGGGCAAACACAAACCCGAATTTACCCCTCATGTAGACTGTGGCGACAATGTGGTGATCGTCAATGCCGAAAAGGTCAGGCTGACCGGAAACAAATGGGACGACAAGGAATATATCCGCCATTCGGGTTACCCGGGGGGGCAACGCAGCAGAACCGCAAAAGAGGTGCTGGCGAAGTACCCTGAACGCCTCGTGGAAAATGCCGTGAAAGGCATGCTTCCCAAAAACAGGCTGGGCAGCCAGCTGTTCAGGAACCTTTATGTTTACACAGGCCCTGAACACAAACAGGAAGCACAACAACCGAAAGAATACAAAATCAAAACAAAGTAAGTTATCATGGACGTCATCAATGCATTAGGCAGAAGGAAAAGTGCAATCGCCAGGGTGTTCATCAAAGAAGGCAAAGGCGAGATCATCATCAATAAGCGAGACTGGAAAGAATATTTCTCCACGTCCATTTTACAGTATGTGGTTCAGCAGCCCTTTCAACTGACGAATACGGAATCGAAATACGACCTTATGGTCAACCTCGACGGGGGTGGCATCACCGGGCAGGCCGAAGCGCTGCGCCTGGCAATCTCCAGGGGTTTGTGCAAGATCGACCCCGAGCACAGGCCTGTCCTGAAATCAAATGGCCTCCTCAGAAGGGATCCGCGTATGGTTGAACGCAAAAAACCCGGACAGAAAAAAGCCAGGAAGAAATTCCAGTTCAGTAAACGTTAATCATTACCAGACACCGGAACGTGTTTAGTATCTAAATTGCCCGGACCATTGATCACAGTGCTACCAGGCAATTGCCTTTAAAGAATGTAAACAATAAAATAAAACAATGGCAAGAACAACTTTTGAAGAATTGTTAGATGCAGGTGTGCATTTCGGACACCTCAAAAGAAAATGGAATCCCAACATGGCCCCCTATATTTTTATGGAGCGCAACGGGATCCATATCCTCGACCTTTACAAAACCATCGCCAAGCTCGAAGAAGCTGCCTCGGCTATGAAACAGATCGCCAAATCTGGCAAAAAGATCCTTTTTGTGGCTACCAAGAAGCAGGCCAAAGAGATCGTTGCCGAACAGGTGAAAAGGGTGGGCATGCCCTATGTAACCGAACGCTGGCCCGGTGGTATGCTTACAAATTTTGCCACCATCCGCAAGGCCGTCAGGAAAATGTCGTCAATCGATAAAATGCTGTCGCAGGATACCTACATAAACCTCTCGAAAAGGGAAAGGCTGCAGATCAGCCGCGAACGTGCCAAACTTGAAAAACAACTTGGCAGTATCGCCGACCTCAACCGCCTCCCCTCAGCCATCTTCGTTGTCGATATCCTGAAGGAAAAAATTGCCGTGGCCGAAGCAAGGAAACTGAATATTCCGACCTTCGCCATGGTCGACACCAATTCGGATCCCACACTCATCGACTTTCCGGTCCCTGCCAATGACGACGCTTCCAAATCGATCTTTCTCATCACCAAAACCATGGTCGATGCCATTGAAGAGGGATTGGCCGAAAGGAAGATCGAAAAAGACCGCAAAGATGCCGAAGACAGCGCCGACGATGGGGGCGATCACGATGGAGATTACGAAACCCGTGATGAATATGCCGACCTTGAAGATGAAGAAGCAGAAAAACTGGTCAAAAAAGGCGGCGGAAAACTGTCGTCCAAATCTGCCGAAGGCGATGAAACAGAGAAAAAACCGGTGAAAAGGGAAGGCGGCAAGAGGCCACGGAAGCCTGTTTCAAAAAAATAATCAGATAAGCGTTAACATATAAATTTTTAAAAAATGGCAAATATTACAGCTGCTGAAGTGAACAACCTCCGCAAAATTACCGGGGCAGGAATGATGGATTGCAAAAAAGCCCTGATCGAAAGCGAAGGCGATGTGGAAAAAGCAATCGACATACTCCGTAAAAAAGGCCAGAAGATCGCTGCCAAGCGTGCCGACAAAGCTGCCAGTGAAGGCGTGGTCCTTGCCGGCACCAACAAGGAAGCAAATTTTGCTGCCATCGTCATGCTGAACTGCGAAACCGATTTCGTTGCCAAGAACCAGGATTTTATTGACTTTACCAATTTGGTTCTTGCACTTGCCCTCGATAAAACTCCCAAAACCCTCGAAGAGTTGTTGGCACTCAAACTTGACGGCCGCACCGTGGAAGAGCATGTGAGCGAACAGATGGGCAAGATCGGTGAAAGCATTAAGCTGGGAGCCTACGAGATCATCGAAGCGCCCAAGGTATTCTCCTATATCCATCCGGGTAACCGCCTGGCCACGATTCTTGGCTTAAACATGGCCGAAGGCGACAACATTGATAAGACCGGCCACGAACTTGCCATGCAGGTTGCCGCCATGAGCCCCATCGCCGTCGACAAAGATGATGTGCCCCAGGCAGTGCTCGACAAAGAGCTGGAGATTGGAATTGAACAGGCCCGCCAGGAAGGCAAGCCGGAGGCGATGCTTGAAAAGATCGCCATGGGTAAGGTCAGCAAGTTTATCAAGGAAAGTACACTGCTTAACCAGGATTTTGTCCGCGATACCAAAAAGACCGTACGTCAGTATGTTGCCGAAAGCAATAAGGACCTGAAGGTAACCGGATTCCACAGGGTGATGCTGGGAGCTTAAAGTTTGATCCTGAAAAAAACAAAAGGCTGTCGCCATTTTGGCAGACAGCCTTTTTTATTGTGCTGTTTCATGCCTGTGTATCAGGCAAGCAATTCCCTGACCATCCCGGCAATTTCCTTATTGTCGGCTTTGCCGGCAAGCTGCTTCGTCGCCATACCCATCACCTTTCCCATGTCTTTCATCCCCTCAGCCCCGTTTTCACTGATAATGTGGCGGATAAGGTCCCGTAACTGATTCCCGCTGATCTGCTCGGGAAGGTAGCTCCCGATGATTTTGGCCTGGAATTCCTCTTCTTCGGCCAGGTCGGTGCGGTTCTGTTCCCGGTAGATCGCGGCCGATTCATTACGTTGCTTGACCAGCTTCTTTAGCAAAGCCATTTCCATTTCGGCGGAAATATCACTTGCGGCAGTGCCTTTCCCGGTCTTCAGGAGCAATAAGCCTGATTTTACTGCCCGAAGGGCTTCAAGCTTTTTTGCCTCCCTGGCCAGCATTGCGGCCTTGATGTCGTCGTTGATCTTTTCGGCAAGTGTCATAGCGTTTTAGGTTTTTTACAAAGTTAATATATTTTATAGGTACCGGGTGCCGGGTTATTGGCCATATAACCCCCGATTCTCGGAGCAAGCCCACGAGGTCTAGGGACAAGCAATGTAACCATTTAACAATATAACAATATAACAATATAGCAATATAGCAATATACCCCCGTCTTCTCCAGTCACTGAAACACTAAAACCATTTAACCATTTAACCATTTAACCATGTAGCCCCCGATTCTCGGGGCAGGCATGTAACCATTTAGCCATGTAACATTAAAACCCATATAAAAAAACCCCCCGCATCGCTGCGAGGGATCGTGTTCAAAAAGCTGCCTGAAAATTACTGAAAAGAAATGGTTTTAGTCTACATTGTCGTGCAGGAATGAATTGTCGGAACGCAGTGTTGTGCCTTCCTCCTCATCGTTTGAAAGCGTATATCGTGAGATCCTGGTATCTTCAGAAGGTTTTTCATCCGAGAGTTCGACGTTTCTTCTCCTGAAAGCCGGTTCATTCTCCAGGTCGGCAAGGCCACCGGGCGTTTTCAGCTTCATGCTGAGCTGACGCAGTTTTTCGACCCGGTCAAGGGCACGCTTTTCATGTTCTGTTTTTTCTTCCTCTGTCAGTATCCCGGGCTTGCTGATTTCTTTTTTTCTGAAGAGCTCGACGGGCTCATTCGGATGGACTTCCGCAACAGGCTGTTTCCGGTACTCCTTTTCCGGCGGTTGTGGTTGCTCATGATTAACCACGAACTTGATTTCTGGTACCGGATCATCCAGATCATGGACAATAACATCGCGTTTTTCAGCTACGGCGCCCACATGATCTGATTCGTTGTTGTCTTTTCTTTTTGGGTCATCTTTTCTGATAAGCCTGATCGAATCGTTGTTGTCATTCCCGTTCTCTTCAACAGGGGGTTCATACGCAGGACGTGTAGGCCTGGGCAGGTTAGGATCCTTGTTTGTGTCAGAATTGCCGGAATACAGATCCTTTATCACTTTTGGCTCGTTTATTTTATCTTCTTTCTTAAAACCCGTTGCCACGATGGTGATACTGATCTGTTCACCCAGTGATTCGTCCTTTCCGGCTCCCCAGATGATATTGGCGTCTTCGCCTGCTTTTTTGAGGATATATTCGGTGATCTCGGTGATCTCGTCCATGGAGATCTCCTTTTTGCCTGAAGCCATGTAGAGGAGGATGTTGTTGGTTCCGGTTATGTCGTTATCGTCGAGCAGGGGAGAGTTGAGGGCCTGTTCAATGGCATTTTTCGCCCGGCCTTCGCCTTCGGCGATGCCGGTACCCATGATGGCAACGCCACTGTCCTTCATAACGGTATTTACATCCTTGAAGTCGATGTTTACATTGGCCCGCACAGTGATGATCTCAGCAATGCCTTTGGCTGCGGTGAGCAGAACGTTATCGGCAATCCTGAAAGCATCGGTAAGGCCCAGGTCGCCATATAATTCGCGCAGTTTGTCGTTGCTGATGATCAGCACGGCATCGGCATATTTTCGCAGCTCTTCAATGCCTTTGTCGGCTTGCAGTTTACGTTTTCTCCCTTCAAAGCTGAAGGGTTTTGTGACGATGGCGACAACCAGTATCTTGTTGACATCTTCGTCGTTCAGGTCAATTTCTTTGGCCAGCCTGGCAATGATGGGTGCTGCCCCGGTGCCGGTACCACCCCCCATTCCGGCAGTGATGAAGAGCATTTCGGTGTTCGATGAAAGGATCTTTTTGATCTCTTCCGACTTGTCAATGGCAGCTTTTTCAGCAACCGATGGCTTACTGCCGGCACCAAGCCCTTTTTCACCGAGGCTGATCTTGTTCGGGACGGGACTCATGTCGAGTGCCTGGGCATCGGTGTTGCAAACCACGAAATCGACCCCCGTGATCCCCTGGTTGTACATGTGGTTCACCGCATTACTGCCACCGCCTCCAACTCCCAGTACCTTGATGATTGACGACTGGTTCTTCGGCATTTCAAATTTTAACATATCCTCCATTTTATTCTTTAAATTTAGATGATTAATACGGGTTTTTTTTTTGCTGTTCCTGTTTTTGTTAACAATATGGCTGTTGATTTCTTTATTCAGCCTGATCACGCTCGAACCAGTCTTGTATCAGTTTCAGAAAATTGGTTTGCCTGCCCTGCCTGCCTTCTTTTGTCCTGATCTTTTTCTTGTCGGGTTTCAGCATTTCCTTTTCTTTTTCCTTGTTCAGGCGCGCGATTCCTTCAATGACAAGCCCGATGCCGGTCGAAAACATGGGGCTGGCCATTTCGTCGGGTACATCGCTGGCTAAATGTTCGTTCGGGTAACCGATGCGCGTGTCCATCCCTGTGGTGAATTCGGTGAGTTGCACCAGGTGTTTCAACAGGGCACCGCCACCGGTCAGGACGATACCGCCGATCAGCTTTTTCTCGTATCCCGAGTTCTTGATCTCATAGTGGACATGCTCGATGATCTCTTCCATCCGGGCCTGTATGATCGATGCCAGGTTCCTGAGCGTGATCTCTTTTGGTGGACGCCCGCGCAATCCCGGGATGGCAACCACTTCCTCATCCCGGTTTTCACTGGCAAGGGCTGAGCCAAACTTCACTTTCAGCTCTTCCGCGTGCTTTTTGATGATGGTGCAGCCTTCCTTCACATCGTCGGTAACGATCTCTCCTCCAAAGGGGATCACGGCCGTATGACGGATGATGCCGTCCTGGAATATGGCAATGTCGGTCGTGCCGCCGCCAATATCCACCAGTGCCACTCCAGCTTCCTTTTCCTCATCGCCCAGCACGGCTTCACCGGAGGCAATGGGCTCCAGGATAAGGTCTACCACCTCCAGGCCTGCCTTTCTTACACATTTGTAAATGTTCTTGGCTGCCGCCGTCTGCCCGATGATGATGTGAAAATTGGCCTCCAGCGAATTGCCCAGCATTCCCACCGGCTGTTTGATGCCCTGCTCCGCATCAATGATATACTCCTGTGCGATCACGTCGATGATCTCTTCCCCTGGCGCCATGTTCAGGTTGAACATATTGCTGGTGAGCAGGTCAATGTCGCTCTGGCTGATCTCCTCATCAACATTCTTGCGGATGATGCTGCCGTGATGCTGCAGGCTTTTGATATGCTGCCCGGCAATGCCGACATTCACATATTTTATGTCGACACCCGACTTCTGCTCGGCCTGCTCAACGGCTATCTTTATCGAGTTGACCGTGTTCTCGATGTTCGACACCAGGCCACGCTTAACACCGATGGATTCGGTCTTTCCGTAACCCAGGATCTCCAGTTTGTTATGCTCGTTCTTACGGCCAACGATGGCAGCGATCTTGGTGGTGCCAATATCAAGTCCTACAATTATTTCTGAGTTTCCCATGACTTTATTTTTTTGAACAGATTATTTGATTTTTATATCTCAGGTCGATGGAGCGGTATTCGATCCATCCGGCTTTGCCGGCTCCTTCCCGGTAGAAAGTGATCAGCTTGTCAAGTTTTTCATCCATGTTGTCCAGGCTGCCGAAATGGATGGTGTGACCGCCAAGCAGGGGCACCAGTTCCGCCTCCCCCTGCTTGTTGATCCAGACTTGCGACAACAAGTGTTTCAGGAAAGGGGAAGAATCAATTGCCAGGGCGAGTTCATATAGTTTCACCGTTAGTGATCCCTCGGGTAGTGAGCGTATGTGCGTACCGGTTAAATTGTCTTTGCCGGAAAAGCTTATGTTGCCGTTTGCGATGAGCACCCTTCCGGGATTTCCCGGCCTCACCGGCAGCAGATACCCCTCGCGGTCGATATAGTAGTTACGATGGTTTTTGTCCATGATCCTTAACAAGGGTTGCCGCAGATGGACGGTCACCGACAGCACGCCTGAAATGCCGCTTTTCACATCGGTTTTCCGGATATAGGGGATGGAGTCGAGGATGTCGTGGATCCTGCAAATGTCGATCTCGCCCAGGGTCTTTCCTTCCAGGCTGTCGAGCCGCTTGATGATGATGCCGGAAATGTCCGCTGCACTCATCAGGGCATCCTCAGCCGGCCCGGCAACATACAGGTCGAACTGCCGGCAGGTGGTTTCATCATGCTTGCTGCCAATAAAAGCCATGGCAATAATGACTGCCGCTACCAGCAGGGTCCAGAACAGTATGGAGAGGATCTTTTTCATTTCGTCTTGAACAAAGCTGTTTTTATGGGTTTTACCAACTGGTCGATGTCGCCCGCACCCATGGTGATGAGCACTTCCGGCCTTTTTTGCAGGATGGTTGTTACCAGATCCTGCTTTGGTACCAGGCTTTTTTCCTTCAGCGCTGTCATCTGCAGAAGCATGCCTGCATTAACACCTTCAATGGGCTTTTCGCGTGCGGGGTATATGTCGAGCAGTATGAGTTCGTCGAGCAGCGACAGGCTGAGGGCGAAGTCCATTGCCAGGTCGCGTGTGCGGCTGTAAAGGTGAGGCTGGAAGACCCCGGTGATCTTTTTTCCCGGGAAAAGCTCCCTGGCTGTGTTAATGCATGCTTTGATCTCATCCGGATGATGGGCGTAGTCGTCGATGAAAATGGTTTCCTCTGTTTCCCTGACGAATTCAAATCGGCGTTTCACCCCCGGATAGGTCTCAAGCCCTGCCTTTACGGCTTCCGGTCCCATGCCCGCCTTCATGCAGGCCGCTGCGGCTGCCGCTGCATTTTCGATATTGTGCCTGCCCGGCACTTTCATCCTTATGCTGATCGGGCCGTTTTCGCTTTTCAGCGTAAACAGGTAATGGTGGCCTTCTATTCTGATGTCTGATATTTTCAGCCTGGCCCCCTTGTTTTCTCCGTAAATAATAGTGCCTTCGGGTAAAGATAATCTGCCGGCGATGCGCTCATGGATAATGAGGGTTCCACCCGGCCTGATCTTTTTTGTAAACTCCCCGAACGACAGCATCATTTCTTCAACCGATCCGTAGATGTCGAGGTGGTCGGCTGCCATGCTGGAGATTACAGCGATCGATGGTGACAGCTTCAGGAATGAGCGGTCGTACTCATCGGCTTCGGCTACCAGATAACGGCTGTTGGCCGTACCGATGAAATTGGTGTCATAATCCTGCATGATGCCGCCCAGTAAGGCTGTTACCGCTACCCCTCCATGATGCATGATGTGCGTGATCATTGACGTGATGCTTGTTTTGCCGTGTGTCCCGGCTACTGCAATGGTCTTGTACCCGGCTGCGATCTCACCCAGCACTTCAGCACGTTTCATGAGGGCAAACCCATGTTCGCGGCAATAAAGCAGTTCTTTATTGTCGGGGGGAATGGCCGGTGTATAGATCACAAGGCCGGCATCACACGGTATATAAGCCGGATCATCCATGTAATGGATGTTGATGCCTTCTCCTTTAAGCGCTGCCGTGAGCGGGGTGGGGCTACGGTCATATCCCGACACTTCCTTTCCCAGGCTGAGAAAATACCTTGCCAGGGCGCTCATCCCGATGCCGCCAATACCGATCATGTATATCGTATTTGTATGCAGTAAACCTGTCATCGCTCAAGCAGTTTGATCACTTCATCAACAATTCTTTCAGTTGCACCGGGTTTAGCCATTTTTTTAATGTTTTCGCTCATTTGCCTTCTCTTTTCATCATCAAGGAGAAGCCCGCTCACCTGTTCGCACAGCTTTTTGTCAAGCTCATGGTCGTTGATGATGATGGCTGCCCCCTTTTCCTGTAACGCCATTGCGTTCCTGGTCTGGTGATCTTCCGCAGCACCGGGCAGCGGCACCAGGATGAGGGGTTTTCCGGCTATGCATAACTCGGAGATGGCGATGGCTCCGGCACGCGACAATACCATGTCGGCGGCGGCATAGGCCAAATCCATTCTTGCAATAAAATCAACTGTAACCACCCTTCCGGCAAGCCCGGGTTCCATCGATCCCGCCTTTTCCCTTGCCTGCGGCAGAAAGGCTTTGCCACATTGCCAGATCAACTGCCGGTCTTCGCCAAGGATCTCTGCCAGGTGTTTTTCCACCGCCAGGTTTACCGATCTTGCACCTTGGCTCCCCCCGATCACCAGCATCGTTTTCAGTCCCGGTTCAAGCCCGAAAAACCCAAGCCCTTCGTCACGGCTCCCTTGCATATCAATGATCTGCGCCCTTACCGGGTTGCCCGTTATCACGATCCGTGATTCCGGAAAATACTTTTCCATCCCTTCGAAGGCCACGCATATCCTGTCCACGGTCTTTGCCAGTATACGGTTTGTGATGCCGGGGAAAGAGTTCTGTTCCTGTATGAGCGAAGGGATGCCCATGCGGGAGGCCACCCGCAGCATGGGCCCGCTGGCATAGCCCCCGGTGCCGATGGCCACATGGGGGCGGAATTTCTTTACGATCTGCCTGGCACCGATCATGCTTGAGATCAGCTTGAAGGGGAATGAGAGGTTTTTCCAGCTCAGTTTCCGTTGTATGCCGCTGATCCAAAGTCCCCTGACGGGATAACCTGCCTGTGGCACTTTTTCCATCTCCATGCGGCCTTTGGCACCAATGAAGAGAATGTCAACATGGCCCAGTCTTTTTTTCAGACCATCGGCGATGGCTATGGCAGGGAAGATGTGCCCGCCGGTACCTCCCCCGCTTATGATGATCCTGTATTCAGGCTGCGACATATTCTTCTGTTGTTTCAGGTTTCGTATCAATTTCTTTGCTCACGCTGAGAATAATTCCCAACGCGATGCTGGTAAACCAGACCGAAGTGCCGCCCATGCTCACCAATGGCATGGGCTGCCCGGTCACCGGGATGAGGTTTACGGCAACGGCCATGTTGATCATGGCCTGGAACACCAGGCTGAAGCCCACCCCAACGGCCATGAATGCCCCGAAATTCCCTGGTATTCGCGTAACAATGCGCACAATCCTGAAAAACAATATCAGGTAAAGAAGTACAAGGAACCCGCCGCCGATAAGGCCGTATTCTTCCAGAAAAATGGCAAAGATAAAGTCGGAGTAAGGATGCGGCAGAAAGTTCCTTTGGGTGCTGTTGCCCGGGAACTTTCCAAGCAGGCCGCCGGAGGCGATGGCGATCTTCGACTGTTCAACCTGGTAGTTCTTGTCGCTGTCGGCAACCTCTTTGCCGGTGAATGATTCAATCCTTGCCTTCCAGGTGGTGGCCCTGGGGATAAGGTCGGGATAAGTGTGCGCCAGCAGCATCAGCAGGGCGAAGCCGGCAATGCCGATACCGATAAGGGCGAATATGTATTTCAGGCTGACACGCCCAACGAACATGATCACCAGGCTTGTTATGAACAGGATGGCTGCTGTGGAGAAGTTGGCCGGCAGGATGAGTGCGCAAACGATCAGCACAGGGATCATCAGCGGCAGGAAGGCCGAGCGGAAATCCTTGATGCGATCCTGTTTCTTGCTCAGCAAGCGCGCCAGGTACATGATCAGGGTTAGCTTGGCAAGGTCCGATGTCTGGAAGGTCAGACCAAAGGGCAGGGGAAGCACCCGCCTGGCTTCGTTCAGGTCGAGTCCGGCAAACAGGGTCAGCACCAGCAGGGGCACGGCAATGTAAAGGGCGATCTGGAATATGCGGCTGAAATAGGTAAATTTCACCAGGTGGGTGAGGTACATGAGTAATAATCCGAAAAGCAGGATGATGAGGTGTTTCATCATGTAATATTCGGTATTCCCCGACTGGTACTTATAGGCCAGGGTGCCGGTGGAGCTGTAAACGGCTAGCAGGGAAAATATCGACAGCAGCACGACCACTGCCCATATCACCTTGTCACCCCTTATATTTTCAAGTATTCTTGTCATTATTACAAATTGTTTACCGCTTGCTTGAACTGTTCGCCCCGGTCTTCAAAATTTTCGAAAAGATCGAAGCTGGCGCAGGCAGGTGAAAGCAGCACGGTTTCGCCTTTCCGGCTCAGGTAATGGGCCGTTTGCACCGCTACCTCCATCGATCGGGTTTCGATGATATGGTTGACGAAGGGCGAAAAGGCTTCCCTGATGTTCCGGTTGTCTACGCCCAGGCATATGATCACCTTTACCCTGCTTTTGACCAGTTCCTGCAGCATGGAGTAGTCATTGCCCTTATCAATGCCGCCGGCGATCCATACCACCTGTTTTTGCATACTTTCGAGGGCATACCAGGTTGAATTGACATTGGTGGCTTTTGAGTCGTTGACGTAATCCACTCCGTGGATGGTGGCTACATGTTCCAGCCGGTGTTCGATATTCTGGAAGTCGGACAGGCTCGACTGTATCTGTTCCTTCCTGATGTCGAGCAGCCTTGCGCCAATGCCGGCGGCCATGGAATTATAAATATTGTGCTTCCCCTGTAATGCCAAACTTTCTAATGTCATGTGCTGCTTGTTTTGATTGATGTTTATAATGATGTTGTTGTTTTCTGTGTATGCCCCCTCACCTTTTATTGCTCTTGATATGCTGAAGGGGAACTGCCTTGGGACGATCTCCTGCCGCCCGAGGCTTTCCATGATCACCGGGTCGTCCATGCAGTAAATAAAGCTGTCGTTAACCCCCATGTTCCTTAGGATCCTGAATTTGGAAGCTGCATAATCTTCGAAACTTCCGTAGCGGTCGAGGTGGTCCGGCGTGATGTTCAGCAGTATGGCGATGTCGGCCCTGAAGCTGAACATGCCATCAAGCTGAAAACTGCTTATCTCAAGCACGAAATAGTCGTGATCGCCCCGCGCAACTTCCATGGCAAAGCTGTTCCCTACATTTCCTGCTGTTACCGCATCCAGCCCTGCATTTTTCAGGATATGACCGAGGAGCAGGGTGGTGGTGGTTTTGCCATTCGAACCCGTTATGCAGATCTTTTTGGCCTTGCTGTACCTGGCGGCAAATTCGATTTCGGAGATCACCGGGATTCCCTTTTCGATGGCTGTCTTAATAAGGGGGACCCCTTCCGGGATGCCGGGACTCCTGATCAGTTCACCGGCTTCCAGGATCCGGCCGGCCGTATGCTTCCCTTCTTCAAAAGCAATGTCATAATGTGAAAGAACGTCCTTGTATTTTTTCTTTATTTGTTGTTTATCGGATACGAACACCGCATGGCCTGCCTTCCTGGCCAGCACTGCCGCGCCAACCCCGCTTTCGCCGGCTCCCAAAATGACGATGTTGCCTGTATCCATTCAATTTATCTTAGTTTTAGTGTGATGATGGTGAAGATGGCCAGCATGATCCCTACGATCATGAACCGCTGTACGATCTTTGGCTCGGCATATCCGAGTATCTGAAAATGGTGGTGAAGCGGCGACATTTTGAAGATGCGCTTTCCTGCACCTGTTTTCCTTTTAGTATATTTGAAATACCCTACCTGCATGATCACCGAAATGCTTTCCGCCAGGAAAATGCCACAGAGAATGGGGATGAGCAATTCTTTGCGTATCAGGATGGCGAAAACGGCAATGATGCCCCCGATGGCCAGGCTGCCCGTGTCGCCCATAAAGACCTGCGCCGGGTATGAGTTGTACCAGAGAAAGCCAATGCAGGCACCGACAAAGGCACTGATGAATATGGTCAGCTCGCCGGTGTTGGGAATGTACATGATGTTGAGGTAATCGGCAAAAACGATGTTGCCCGATACCCATGCCAGCACTGCCAGGGTGGCGCCGATGATGGCCGAAGTCCCGGTGGCCAGGCCGTCCATGCCGTCGGTGAGGTTGGCACCGTTCGAAACCGCAGTGATGATCAGGATGACGATGGGCACGAATATGAGCCAGGTCCAGTTGGCTGCTCCCTCACCCATCCATGAAATAAAGATCTTATAGTCCAGCTCGTTGTTCTTAAAGAACGGGATGGTGGTCTTTTGCGATTGTACGGCTTCTTCACGGAAGATTGATGCGGTTTCACCGTTTTTGATCACCTCTTCAAGCCTGTCTGTCTCTACAGCCTTTTCCCTGATCACGATGTTCTCGTTAAAATACATGGTAAGGCCCACTACGAGGCCAAGGATGATCTGCCCTGCCACCTTGTATTTACCCGGCAGCCCTTTTTTGTTTTTCCTGAATACCTTGATAAAGTCGTCGGTAAAGCCGATCATGCCCAGCCATATGGTCGTAAAGAGCATCAGGATGATGTAGATGTTATGAAGTTTGGCAAAGAGCAGGGTAGGGATGATCACGGCGGTGAGGATGATCAGCCCTCCCATGGTGGGAGTTCCTTGTTTTTCCATCTGTCCCTCAAGTCCCAGGTCGCGGATGGTTTCTCCCACCTGTTTCCTGTTCAGAAAGCGGATCCATCGTTTTCCGAAAAGCAGGCTGATGATCAGCGAAGTGATCACGGCTCCGCCCGCCCTGAAGGAGATGTACTGGAACAATCCCGTACCGGGAATGTCGCAACATTGATCAAGATAATCGAACAGGTAGTATAACATATGTTTATGCTGTTATATTCAACAATTCAATCAATATTTTTTTGTCATCAAAAGGATGCCTTGTCCCTTTGATCTCCTGGTATTTCTCATGTCCCTTGCCTGCCACCAGGATGATGTCGCCCGGTTGTGCCAGGGCACAGGCCGCCGCGATGGCTTCCTTGCGGTTTGTTACCGTCAGGGTTTTTTTCATGTCGGTGGAAGGGATGCCGGCCTTTATCTCTTCGATGATTGCTTCAGGTTCTTCTGACCTTGGATTATCGGAAGTAAGGATAAGTCTGTCGCTGAGTTCCGCCGCGATGCCGCCCATCAGCGGCCGCTTGGTCTTGTCCCTGTCGCCGCCGGCGCCCACTACGGTGATCACTTGTTCCTTGCCCGTCCTGATGACCTGTATGGCCTTCAGAACGTTCAGCAGCGCATCCGGCGTATGTGCATAGTCGACGATGGCTGTGATGCCATTTTCCGACCGCAGGGTCTCGAATCTTCCTTCGGCGTGTTCAAGGCCGCTCAGAAGGGTCAGCACTTTTTCGGGCTCCTGCTCCAGCAATATGGCAGCGGCATAAACTGCCATCAGGTTCGAAGCATTGAATCCGCCGCTGAGCCTGCTCCAGACCTCACGGCCGCCAATGTTCAACATCAGCCCGTCGACCAGGTTTTCCATGAGCCTGCCGTTGAAATCGGCAGTCGATTTCAACCCGTAAGTGAATTTTCTTGCCATGGTGTTCTGAAGCATTACTTTCGCGTTGCGGTCGTCGGCATTGGCCAGGGCGAAGGCCTGCGGCGGCAGCATGTCGAAAAAGGCTTTTTTGGCATGAAGGTATCCGGCAAAGTCGCCATGGTAGTCGAGATGATCATGGGTGAGGTTGGTGAAGATGCCGCCCGCAAATCCCAGGCCAGCAATGCGTTTCTGATGGATGGCATGTGAGCTCACCTCCATGAAGCAAAAAGTGCAGCCGGCTGTGGCCATGTCCCTGAGCATGGCGTTGAGGCTGATGGCATCGGGTGTGGTGTGGGTTGCAGTAATTTCCATGCCGCCAATCTGGTTCCTTACCGTTGATATCAGACCGGTCGCATAGCCGAGCCCGGTAAAAAGCTGGTGCAGCAGCGTGGCGATGGTTGTCTTGCCATTGGTGCCCGTCACGCCGCATAGCCTGAACGCTGCTGACGGATTCCCGTAAAAGTTTGATGCCATAACGCCCAGCGCCTGGTCGCAGTCGTCAACAATAATATATGTTACCGCTTTATTTTTTTCAGAAGGGATTTTTTCACAAACAACCGCCACGGCACCTTTTTCAACTGCTGATGGGATGAAGCGGTGGGCGTCGGTGATCGTGCCGCGACGCGCCACGAAAAGGCTTTGCGGAATGGCCTGCCGGGAGTCGATGCAAAGGGCATTCACCTCCATGCCGGTCGATCCGTGTATTTCCCGTACGGCTACCTTATATAATATGTCCTGCAGTTTCATTCCCATGCCTGCTTAACTTTTTTCCGATAGTTTTAAGATGATCTCACTTCCCGGGCTGACGCGGCTGCCGGGTTTGACCGATTGGCTGCTGACTTTTCCGTATCCGCTGATCTTTGCCTCCATTCCAAGCTTTTCCATGATGTAAATGGCATCGCGCGCATTCATACCGAGCAGGTTGGGGACAACATCCTGGCGGATGAGGCGCGGGGCGAAGCGCAAACCTTCCGCCTCGCGGAAGTTGACAACCCATTCCGACGCCTGGCTTTCAACCGAAACCGGAATGTTCAGTTCGCTGCATAACCATGCGAGGTCGTCATACCTGCCATACATGGCGGGCGGAATGCCGGGCTCCGGCTGTAAATTTTCCCTTTCCCGGTAAATGTCGAGCTGCGTGGCATAAACCTTGTCGGCGATCTCTTTGAAAACCGGTGCGGCTACTGTTCCACCGTAATATTTGCCCTGAACCGGATCGTTTACCACTACGATGCATGAATAGCGCGGGTTGTCGGCCGGGAAATACCCGACGAAAGAAGCATTATAGCTTTTTTTGTTATAACCCTGGTTCTCGATGGCGATCTGGGCGGTGCCGGTCTTGCCGGCTACTTTATAGTGTTCGTTCAGCAGGTTGGTGGCGGTGCCCCGTTCCACCACTCCTTCGAGCAGGGACCGGGCCGTGTCGATGGTGGCCTTTGAACAGATGCTGCCGTTGATCACCTCGGTTTCGAAGCTGCGGATGATCCTGCCAGCCTGCCTGATCTCCTTTACGAACATGGGTTTTACCATCACCCCATCATTGGCGATGGCATTGTAATAGGCCAAAGTTTGTATGGGCGTTACCGTCAGCGCATAGCCTATCGACATTGACGGCAGGCTGGTGCCGTACCACATACTGCTGCTGTCGGGATGCCGGATCAGCGGCTTCGCTTCACCGGTGATTTCCAGTCCCAGGGGCTTGTTGAGCGACATGCTGTAGAGGCGATTGACGAATGCAGCCTGATCATCTTTGTAGGCTTCCCGTGTAATCATGGAGATGCCTACGTTCGACGACTTTTCAAAAGCCTCCCTGACTGTGATCCTGCCGTCGCGGATCTTCTTTACGTCGCGCATGGTGTGTCCGTGGTACATGATCCAGCCGTCGCCAATATCAATGGTATCGGTCAGGTTTACTTTCCCGTCTTCAAGCAGGGCCAGTATGGTGGGAAGCTTGAAGGTTGAGCCGGGCTCGAAGCCCTCTGCAATGGCATAGTTGTAGGTTTCCCGGTATTCGCCGCTTTCCTTGTCGAGGCGTAAATTGGCAATGGCCTTGATGTGCCCGGTACTGACTTCCATGAGAATGGCACAGCCCTGGAAAGCCTGGTGCTCGGCCAAATGCCGGCTTAAAGCGTTTTCGGCTACGTCTTGTATGTTGATGTCGATGGTGGTAATGATATCCTGCCCGTCGCTCGGCTCCAGCTCATCCTTACCGTAAACCGGTATCCAGTCGCCATTGCTCACCCTGCGCTTCAGCTGTTTCCCGTTGATGCCTTCCAGAACATCGTTATAGGCTCCTTCGAGCCCGACAAACAATGCCTGTTCCTTGTTTTCATATCCGATGGTTCGTTTGGCCAGCTCGTTGAACGGCATTTTCCGCCTGGTTTTCTGGATTACGATAAGGCCGCCGCGATACTTGCCCCTGCGCAGGATCGGGAACTTTCGCAATTCTTTCAACTCATCATAGGTCACCCTGCGCTTGAGCAGGTAATACCTGTTTCCTTCACGGCGGGCCTGTTCCAGCCCCTGCTTGTACTGATACCGGCTCCGGTCGCCAAAGAGCCGGCTCAGGCAAATGGCCAGGGAGTCGACATTATCTTTAAAGAACTTTTCGGGGATGAGGTCGGAGGCCACATCCATCCTGATCTCGAAAATGGGTACCGAAGTGGCCAGCAAATTTCCCGATGCATCATAGATGTTGCCCCGGTTGGCCTCAATGCTGAAGTAACGGAGTTCCTGGCTTGCAGCCTTTTCGATCAGTTCCTGCCCCTCATAGAACTGAATATAGGCCGCCTTTCCGATGATGGCCATTGCCATCAGCAGTATGCCCAGGTAGATCACATATACCCGCCACAATATGTCTTTTTTTATATCCTGGTCCATGCGAGGCTATTGATTGCTTTTAATGACTTTTACCGGTGGAACCTTCGATTCCTTGATCCCGGTGTTCTGCAGCCGGCGGGCGATCTCCGACTGCTGGCTGCGGTGCATCATCTCCGAACGCGTTGTAATGAATTCATAACGTAACTCCTTCAGTGAAGAGCGGAGTGCCTGTATCTCCCTTTCGGTCTTTTCGGCGTAATAGGTATTGCCAATGTAAATCATCACAAGAAGGGTGAGGAAAAGGAAGAAGGGCAGGAGGCGAATGCTGCGTTCATTCGAAAGAAATGTCCCACCCAGCACGTTTTTAAAGGTACCGCCGACTTTTGCGCTTCCATTTCGTTCCTTTCGCTTTTTAAGGGCTTTCTTATATGTGTTTGCCGGCTTGCTCATATTTCTGTTCTTTCTCCTATCCTCAGTTTGGCACTGCGTGCACGGGGGTTTTTCCGGGTTTCTTCCGGCGGGGCCGATAACACTTTTTTATTTACGGGGATAAAAGGCGCCTGCAGGTTTCCATAGAAATCTTTCTCGAGCCTTCCTTCCAGGTTTCCTGATTTTATAAAGTTTTTCACCATTCTGTCCTCCAGGGAGTGATAAGCGATCACGACCAGCCTTCCGCCCGGTTTCAACACCTCGCAGCTTTTTTGCAGAAGTTTTCCGAGTGATTCCAGTTCTTCGTTTACCACGATCCTGAGTGCCTGGAATACCCTGGCGAGGTATTTGTTTTCCTGCCCGCGTGCTGCACAGCTTACTGCTACCCTGGCCAGTGCTGCGGTGGTGCCGATCCTTTCCTGCTCACGCCAGTGGCAAATGGCCCTGGCAAGTTGCCTGCTGTTGGCGATCTCCCCGTATGTGCGAAAGATGTTTTCGAGTTCACTTTCGGTAGCGGCATTTACGATATCCGATGCATTTTTCTCAATCCTTTTGTCCATGCGCATATCCAGCATTCCATCCTGCCTGGTTGAAAAGCCCCGCTCCGGTGTGTCGATCTGATACGATGAGATACCCAGGTCGGCCAGTATCCCGTCGCAGGGAAGGGCGTTATGCAACTTAAGGTAGTTTTTGATATACCTGTAATCGGCGTTTATCAGCAAAAACCGGGGATCGTCCATGCTGTTGGCCAGTGCGTCGGGGTCGCGGTCGAAAGCAAACAGCCTGCCGCCTTCCAGTTCACGCAGGATGGCAGCAGAATGTCCGCCACCGCCAAAAGTGGCGTCAACGTAAACGCCACCGGGACGGATCCGGAGCCCTTCAATGCTTTCTTTTAACAGGACAGGTATGTGGTACATCAGTCAATCGGTTCTGTTTCCTTATCACCCATTACTTCTTCGGCCAGGTCGGCGAATTCATCGGGGTCATAGTCAACAGCTTCCTCATATTCCGATTTGTCCCAGATCTCGATCTTGTTCACAACTGATGCAAGTACGATCTCCTTGCTGATTTTGGCGTAGTTGATCAAATCTTTTGGAATCAGCAAACGCCCGGCAGAATCAAGTTCAACAGTTTTTACACCAGCCATGAATTTCCGGATGAAGTCGACGTTCTTTTTGACAAAACGGTTGAGGCTGTTGATGCGGCGGCTCTCCAGGTTCCATTCGGCCATGGGGTATAACTCCAGGCAGTTCCTGAATATGCTTCGCTTGATGACAAAACCCTCGGCAATGCTCTCTTCCAGCTGGTTTTTAAATGCAGCCGGGAACATCAGCCTCCCTTTTACATCAACTTTGCACTCGTATGTTCCGATAATATTCGACAACTGAATTCAATTTTGGGTAAAAATATGAAATGATTTACCACTTTTTACCACTTTTTACCACTTTTTTTCAAATCTTGTTACAATTTTTATTAACAAAATGTTAATATATCTTTTTCCTTTGCAGCGCAAGGATGACAGGAATAGGATGTAAGAGACACAAAAACAATGTTATATAAGCTTATCCAGGGGGTGAAATTTATCCATGCGAATACAGTGGAATAAGTCGTATTTTTGTAATTGGGATTTTAAAGGGTACCCTTGATGTAATAATGGTTATGGCTAAAAAGCAGCAAAAAAAGTTTATCGACCTGAAGGAGGTGATCCGGGCCAAGAGCCCGCGGCTTGCCGGGTTTTTGCCCTGGTTTGTTCTGAATTACCTGAAGCGCATCGTTCATGAGGATGATGTTAACGACTTCCTGGTCAGGCACGGGCATAAAAGCGGCCTGGATTTTATTGATGCGATTATAGATGAATTCAAGATCAATATTGTACTAACAGGCAGGGAAAACCTTCCGGCAAGCGGCAGGCAGATCATTGTTTCCAATCACCCCCTCGGGGGACTCGACGGCATTGCCCTGATGAAGGCCGTATCGGATGTACGCAGGGATTTTGTTTTCCCTGTTAATGATATTCTGATGAACATCGACAATTTCAGCGAGTTTTTCATTCCCATCAACAAGCATGGCAGCAATGCCGACAACATCAGGCTGATCAACGAAACCTTTGCCTCCGACCGCCTGTTGCTCTATTATCCTGCCGGTTTGGTATCGCGAAAAAAGAAAGGGGTGATCAGCGACCTGGAATGGAAAAAGACCATTATCACCAAGGCCCGTCAATTCAAGCGCGATGTCATCCCCGTTTTCATGGGCGGCCGCAATTCGAATTTTTTTTACAGGCTGGCCAATATTCGCACAGGCCTCGGAATAAAGGCAAATATTGAAATGCTTTACCTGGTTAACGAAACCTATAAACACCTCGATGAGGACATTCCGATCGTGGTGGGGAAAAGCATCCCCTGGGAAACATTTGACCGCAGCAGGAGCGACCTCGAATGGGCCGCCATGGTCAGAGAGGAAGTCTACAAATTAAAAGAGAAAAACAAGCTTTAAGATATGGAAACCATTATTCCCCCGGTCGACCGGGCAAGGATCGAAAAGGAGCTTACTGATGATCGGTTCATCAGGGATACCAACAATGCCGGCAACAAGATTTATGTGATCACCCACCATGATTCTCCGAATACCATGCGTGAGATCGGCCGTTTGCGTGAGATGACCTTTCGCGATGCGGGTGGCGGAACGGGTAAATCGATTGATATTGACCAGTACGACACCGATGAGGTTCCCTTTAAGCAATTGATCGTGTGGGATCCCGACGAGCGGGAGATCATCGGGGGTTATCGCTTTATTCACGGCAAGGATATCCGGCTTAACGAAGATGGAAGCCTGCACACGCCCACGGGAAAGCTGTTCAGGATCTCCGATAAATTCATCAACGAATATCTCCCGGTAACGGTGGAACTGGGCAGGAGTTTTGTACAGACTTTTTACCAGCCTACCGTTGACCTGCGTCGCGGCATGTACTCGCTTGATAACATCTGGGACGGCCTGGGGGCCATCGTCATCGACAATCCCGATATCAAATACCTTTTTGGGAAGGTCACCCTGTATCCGCATTATGATCCGCTGGCGCGTGACCTGTTGTATTATTTTATTGAAAAATATTTTCCCGATCCTGAAAATCTGATCGTTCCGCATAAACCCATTAAGATCAGCACACCCGAAAAGGTCCTGAAAAGCATTTTTTCAGGATGCAACTACGACGAAGACTATAAGATCATGGTGCATAAGATCCGTTCGCTCAAGGAGCAGGTACCCCCGCTTTTTAATGCCTACATGAACCTTTCTTCCACCATGCGGTCTTTTGGGTCGGCTGTTAACCCGGGTTTTGGCAATGTGGAGGAAATGGGGATCATCGTTACCATTGCCGATATTTATGATTACAAGAAAGACAGGCACCTGTCAACCTATAAAAAGAAGTGAGCAAAAACAGCGAAAAATTTCTTGTCAGAACTGCAAGCTTTGTTACCAGCAGTCCCGGTGTGGCTGCATGTCCTTCCGACAACTTGCCTGAATATGCCTTTATTGGCAGGTCGAATGTGGGGAAGTCCTCTCTGATCAATCTCCTTACGGAAACGAAGGGCCTGGCAAAGACGAGCCGGACGCCGGGTAAAACCCGTTTGATCAATCATTTCATCATTAATGGGCAGTGGTACCTGGTCGACCTTCCGGGTTATGGCTATGCCAGGATCTCCAAAAAGGAAAGGGAGCGCTGGGAGAAGATGATCCATGATTATCTGCTGAAAAGAAAGAATCTGGTATGTACCTTCATTCTGGTTGACACGCGCCTGGAACCGCAAAAGTCCGATACGGCCTTCATGGAATGGATGGCCTCGGCCCAATTGCCTTTTATCATTCTATTCACCAAGACGGATAAGATCTCCCGCACCAGGCTTGATGCGGCCATTGCCGCCTATTGCCGGCACCTGATGGAACAATGGGAGGAACTGCCTGAATATATTGCCACTTCGGCCATGACAGGCCTTGGTAAAGAGCGGCTGCTGCAACTTATTGCAGCAAACAATGCCTTATATGAAAAATACATGACCGGGAAGGGCTGATCATTCAAGGATGATCAGCAATTCATTTTTTGCAACAGTATTTCCCGTCTTTACATGTACCTCGCTGATCTTCCCGTCAATGGGGCTAAGGATACGGTTTTTCATTTTCATTGCCTCCAGGGTGAGCAGCAACTGGCCCTTTTCGACCGTGTCGCCGGGTTTCACCTCAACTTTTCTGATGGTACCTGGAATAAAAGCCAGTATCTTCTTCGGATCCTTCTCGCTGTATATTTTCCGGTTCAGGAATTTTTTCGTCAGCAGGGTCCTGTATTTAAAGTAATCAATATTCAGCAGTTGGAGCTTCCCGCCTTGCTTGTCGTTTTTTTTCATGGCTTAGCGGTTTAAAATGGCGGAATGCCATGTTTTTTAATTGGCGGGATCTCTTTTTTATTGGTTGAGATGTCGAGTGCATGGATGAGCATCCGCCGTGTATCGTCGGGTTCAATTACGGCGTCGATATATCCGTATGCGGCAGCTACGTAAGGATTGGCAAATTTTTCCTTGTATTCCTTTATCTTTTGTTTTCTGGTTTCGTCGGGGTTTTCCGAATTTTTGATCTCATTGCGGAAAATGATGTTGGCCGCCCCTTCGGGTCCCATCACGGCAATCTCTGCCGTTGGCCATGCAAAGACAAAGTCGGCACGCAGGTGGTGCGAGCACATGGCAATATACCCGCCGCCGTATGCTTTTCGTAAGACTACGGTAAGTTTCGGGACCGTTGCTTCCGAATAGGCATAGAGGATTTTGGCGCCGTGCCTGATCACACCGGCATGTTCCTGGTCAACCCCGGGCAGGTAGCCCGGCAGGTCGACCAATGTGATCAGGGGGATGTTGAATGCGTTGCAGTAACGGATAAAACGGGCCGCTTTGTCGGAAGAGTCCACATCCAGCACGCCGGCCAGCACAAGCGGTTGGTTGGCAACAAAGCCGATGGTTTCGCCTTTCAGCCTGGCAAACCCGATCACGATGTTTGCGGCAAAGCCTGCCTGTATTTCCAGGAATTCGGAGTCGTCGCAGATGGCCTTGATCACATCACGTACGTCGTATGGCTGCTTCGGATCGGTTGGGATAATGGTTGAGATGTTGTAGCTTCTTGTGCGCGGGGCCTTCTTGGGAAAAGAATCGGCTTTTTTCCGGTTGTTCCAGGGAATAAAGGTGATGAGTTGTTTTATCTGGTCGAAGCATTCCTGCTCGCTTTCGGCAAAGAAATGGGCATTGCCGGTGATCTCGGAATGAACCCGCGCACCACCAAGGTCTTCCATCGATATCTCTTCGCCAATGGTGGCCTTGATCACCTCCGGGCCTGTAATGAACATCTTGGATATCTTGTCGACCACAAAAACAAAGTCGGTAAGCGCAGGCGAATATACGGCACCGCCGGCGCAGGGGCCAAGGATGACGGATATCTGCGGTATCACCCCCGATGCCTGTGTGTTGCGGTAAAAGATCTCACCGTATCCCGCCAGGGAATTTACCCCTTCCTGTATACGGGCTCCGCCCGAATCGTTGATGCCGATAATGGGAACCCCCAGTTTCATGGCATGATCCATGATCTTGGTGATCTTGCGGGCATGCATCAACCCGAGCGAGCCGCCGGCAACGGTAAAGTCCTGGGCATAGATGCAAACCGGGTGGCCGCTGATGATGCCGGTGCCGGTCACCACGCCGTCGCCCGGAAGGTATTTCTTGTCCATGTCGAAATCCTTCGCCGTATGCTCAACGAAAATATCATATTCATGAAATGAACGAGGATCAAGCAATGCGATGATCCTTTCACGGGCAGTCAGCTTGCCGATCGCCTTTTGCTTCTCAATGGCCTGTGATCCCCCTCCCTGAAGCGCATTTCTCATCCTCATTTTGAGTTCGGAAGTCTTGCTCTTTAAGCCCATAATCTTTGTATATTTGTTAAGACAAATATAAGGCACAGGCAGTTGCCGGTCCGGAACGGCAAACCAATGATTATGTCCGCTCCGCTGCATAAACTTCCTGTCCCTTATGCTGCTGCAAAATTAATGTATTTTTTACTTTGCCTGACCGAATAAATTTTAACGTAGCGCAGTATTGAGGTCGTAAGTGATTGATATTAAAACTATCCCATATGAATATTGAAGCGCTTCGCGATTATTGCATGATGAAGAAAGGAGCCTCGGAGTCCTTTCCTTTCGATCAGACGACACTGGTGTTCAAGGTTGGCGGAAAAATGTTCGCGGTAACCGATCTGGAAGATGAGTTTGCGGTATCGCTCAAGTGCGATCCAGAGAAGGCGGAAAGCCTCCGGGAAGAATATCCTGCGGTGCGTATACCCCGCTATTTCAATAAACGCCACTGGAACCTGGTGATGATTGATGGGAGCGTGTCCGATACCCTGATCAGGGAATGGATTGACCATTCATACGGGCTGGTGGTGAAAGGGCTACCGGCAAAGGAGCGTAAAGTCCTGGAAGAAATCGCCTCCGGCAAATGACAGCTGTCAGGGCCAGGAAGCATATGCCGGGAAACCAATTCGGATGGCCATAGCCGGAATTCCCCGGACGGGGATCATCAAATGAACAATTGCACCTTGCTCTCACCGGCATCGGCCAGAAAGGTCCCCACGCCGCATACTTCCATATGGGGGTAATCGATCAGCTCGTCAACGCCAAAGCCCATCAGGTTCATGCTCATCTCACATATCCTGATCTCAACACCCAGTTCACCGGCTGCTTCAAAAAGCTCCTCGAGCGAGGCTACATTTTTTTTCTTCATCAGGGATTTCATCATGGAAGTGCCAAGGCCGCCCATGTTCATTTTCGAAAGTTTCAGCTTTGAGCTTCCCTTCGGCAACATCATACCAAACATTTTCGATATGAAGCTTTTTCCTTTCTTTTTCTTTTTGATATCCCGCAGGGCCGCAATTGCCCAAAAGGTGAAAAAAAGCTTGACTTTGGTATCCATGGCAGTGGCTCCGGTAGCTATGATCATTGCTGCCAGTAACTTATCGAGATCTCCGGAAAAAACAACCATGGTTAACTGGTCTTTTGTCCCTTTTTCCAGGCTTTCTATTTTTTCCCTTAGTTCCCTGATTTGCTTTTCGGTTTCAGTGTTCATGATGCTAAAGTATGCTATTATTGATTGGTTTTGCGTTGCCGGGCAGGTTTTTTTCTGATGAGGCCAAATAGCAGGTAACCAATGGCGGCTCCCCAGATCATGCTCAGGTAGGGGCTTGAGGTGATGGCGCAACTACCCGATTTGCAGCCAACTTCAATATAGTAGATATATCCTCCGATGGCTCCGAGGATGGCGCCTGCCAGGGGTAAAAAGTTGAACTTCCTTTTTTTTGGCTGTTCCTGTTCTGTTCCGGGTCCGGTATTTTGCTGGTCTGTCATATTGTATTGATAAAAAGACGGTTGTTTGTTACAGGGGGATGATGCTGATTGTCAGCGGAGGCGTACTTCCGTGATGCCCTGTCCGCCATGTTCAACATGCGCATCGCGGAAATGTTCAATTTCTTCGATATTTTGCAGGTACTCACGGATAACTTTCCGCAGAATGCCGTCGCCGGTACCATGGAGGATGCTCAGGTCTTTCATGCTGAGCATGATGGCATCGTCGAGCCACGACTGCAATTCGGACAGGGCTTCTGCGGCCCGCTTTCCCCTGAGGTCGATGGAAGGCTTGAAGTTTGCCGCCCGCCGGTTTATATCATGCATGATGCTTCGGTAAGCAGGGCTTTTCCGGCTTTCTTTTTTGCCCTCCTTTTCGCTCCGCCTGAGCTTTACAAGGTCCTTCAACGGAACCCTGATCCTGAGCGCTCCGATGGCAACGGTTGCGGTCTTACCCTTGATACTGATCAACTCCCCGCTGGTGTTGTAGGTTTTGATCTCCACCAGGTCCCCGACGGAGGGAGGGCCCGGATCGTAAATGCCGGATTGTTCTTCCGGAGGTTTTTTCGCGGCAGTGCTGACATCTTTCCCGGGCTTCTTTTCCACGATCTTTTCCGCCTCTTTTTCCATTTTTTTCCTCAGTGCCCGGGTCTTCTCCTTTTCCGCTTCGGCTTCTCTGATATCTTTAATGGTTTTTTCGATCAGCCTGTTGGCTCCCAAAATAATGTTTTCGGCTTCATTGCGGGCTGCTTCAACAATTTGCGCTTTGCGCGTATTCAGTTCTTCAAGCAGTTTTTCATATTTGTCGATCATCTCTGAGAGGAAGCCATCGGCTACGCCGAATTGTTCCTTTTCCTTTTCCAGCAGCATTTTTTCAGTTTCCAGTTCCTGCAGTTGTTTTTCAAAATCGATCTGGGAATGGCCGGTGATCGAAGCGGCGTGTGAAAGCACCTCTTCAGGAAATCCAATTCTGCGGGCAATTTCAAAGGCAAAGGAACTGCCGGGCTTGCCGGTTTTGAGCATGTACAGGGGGCGCATTTCCCGGGTATCGAACAGCATGGCCCCGTTGATGATACCGGATTCTTTCCCGGCCATATGCTTGATGTTGGCATAGTGTGTGGTGACGATCCCGAACGCTTTGTGCCTGTTCAGGGCATGGAGGGCTGCCTCGGCAATGGCACCGCCCAGGTGGGGTTCGGTGCCGGTGCCAAACTCATCGATGAGGAAAAGGGTATTACGATTTCCTTTGCGGATAAAAAATTTGATGTTGATGAGGTGTGAGCTGTATGTGCTCAGGTCGTTCTCAAGACTCTGTTCATCGCCAATATCGAGAAAAATATCCTTGAATATGCCGGCTTCGGAGTTTTCCTCCATCGGCACGGGCAAACCGCATTGCAACATGTACTGCAGCAGGCCGGCGGTTTTCAGGCAAACCGATTTCCCGCCTGCATTGGGCCCCGAGATCACCAGGATGCGCTGCCTGTTGTTGAGTTCAATATCCATGGGTACGACAGGCTTTCCCTGTTCTTTCAGTGCGAGGTACAGCAAGGGGTGCCGGGCATTTCGCCAGTTGAAGAGCGGGAAGGGCTTCACCACCGGCCTGATGCCATTGATCAGCATGGCCAGTTTTGCTTTGGCACGGATAAAGTCGATCATCCCCAGGAAGTCATACATCAGCAACAGCTTGCCTGCAAGCGGCCTGACGTTGTCGGTAAAAGCCGTCAGGATTCTGATGACCTCCCTTCGCTCCGCATTTTCGAGTTTACGAATGTCGTTGTTCAGGTCGAAGACCTCGGTGGGTTCGATATAAACGGTTTGCCCGGTAGCCGACTCATCGTGGATAAAGCCTTTTACCTGCCTTTTGCTGGCGGCGAGCACGGGGATCACGAGGCGTCCGCTGCGGATGGTGACCTCGGCCTCATCCGGTGCATGGCCTGCCTGCTTTGCCGCCTGCATACTCTTTTTGATCCTGCCGTCGATCGATAAACGTTTGCGCTTCAGGTCGTCCCTGATCTCTTTGAGGCCGGCAGAGGCAGCGTCCCTGACCATTCCCCTGTCGTCAATGATCCTGTCGATCTGCCGTAACAGCTCTTCTTCAGGCTCCAGGTCGCCGGCCAGTTTTTGCAGGGCGGGATGTAATTCCTGCCCGTCGTCCCTCAGAAAGTGCAGGCATTGGTTGATGGTTTGCAGGGAGGATCTGAGGTCGAACAGTATTTCGGTTTCCATGTAGGTGCCCTCCGGCCTCGTACGCCTGATCTCGGCGGTGAGGTCGAAATAGCCGGAATTTGGGAAGGACCTGCCCGAAAGAAGGATCTGGCGGAATTCCTCCGCCTGGTTGAGCAGTTCCTGTACCCTGCCATGGCCCTGTTCAAAGCGCATGGAGTCGACATGCCGGCCTGCCAGTTCACTGATGCACTGCTGCCGGAGCAACTCCCTGATCCTGTCGAAGCCGATCTTCTGTTCGAAATTTCCGGGATAGATCATGCCCCAAAGATAGGGTTTTACTTTCAATGCTGATGCCCCGTCGCTTCCCTGGTCTTCGTTTCAAAAGGCCTGTATGCCACACCGGGTAATGGATATGGCCTGTGGCTGTCTGCCGGATATATGGCTGGCCTGTGCTCTAAGCATGGGAAGCCGGAACCGGGTGAAATATTGATAAAACTAAAGATCATATCTGTACCGGTGGTCGAATAATCATGATGCCATCAAAATGAAATTTACTATTTTCGTAAACCAATCATGCCATCCCATGCCTGCTGTTATCATCGAAGCCTGTGTAAACTCGGCTCTTTCGGCCATCAACGCCGAAAAGGGAGGAGCACGGCGGGTCGAGCTCTGCAATAACCTGCCGGAAGGCGGAACAACGCCCTCGGCCGGCATGATCAGCAAAACACGGGAAGTGACCGGCATTACCCTCAATGTCATGATACGCCCCAGGGGCGGGGATTTCTGCTACAGCGAAACGGAGTTCGATATTATGAAGGAAGATGTGCGGGTTGCAAGGGAGCGTGGCGCCAACGGCTTCGTTGCCGGCATACTCCTTCCCGATGGCCGGGTAGATGTCAGGCGCATGGAGATCCTTATGCAAGAAGCCGGAGGCATGGAACTGACCTTTCATCGCGCCTTCGACATGACGTCCGATCTGTTCAGTGCCCTGGAAGATATCATAAACCTCGGCGCCAAACGAATCCTCACCAGCGGCGGAAAGAACAAGGCAACCGAAGGCGCGGAGCTGATCAGGGAACTGATCGTGCAGGCGAACGGACGTATCATCATCATGCCCGGGAGCGGGGTGAATGAACATACCATTGCCGGACTTAAACAGGCTACGGGCGCCAGGGAGTTTCATGTCAGCGGTCGTAGCCTCTTTCCGGGCAGGATGGAATACCGGAATATGGAGGTTTCGATGGGAGGTGATTCCCGACTGCCTGAGTATGACCAATGGATTACCGACCCCGTGCGCATCCGGAAGATCGTTGAACTGGCACAAGACTGACAGATGAAAAATATCTACCCCGTATTCCTCATTCTTCTGATGGCTGCCTGCGGGCCCGGTCGCCCCGTGAAGCAGGAGCTGAGCACAGGATGGGAATTGAAAATGACCAGCGGACAGGCGGGTTTTGCGGTCGCGGATACCCTTGTCTTTCCAGCTTCCGTGCCCGGCCTTGTCCACCTCGACCTGCTGGCAAACGGGTTGATCGATGATCCGTTTTACCGCAATAACGAAGCCGCCCTGCAATGGATCGGCGAAGCCGGATGGGAATATACCCATTCATTTATTCCTTCTCCGGAAATCATGGAAAAGGAGCAGATCGAACTGGTCTTCGAAGGCCTGGATACCTATGCGGCTGTGTACCTGAATGACTCTCTCATCCTGAAAGCCGATAACATGTTCCGTACCTGGGTGGTGGATGTGAAAGACGTTTTGCGGGAGGGCGAAAACCGCCTTTCGGTATTGTTTTCCCCGCCGGGAGCTGTCAATAGCGAAAAAGCTGCCGCACTTCCTTACCGCTTACCGGATGAACGGGCCTTCACACGTAAGTCGCCCTACCACTTTGGCTGGGACTGGGGCCCCGCATTCATCACTGCCGGGATATGGAAAGCGGTGTTCCTGCGCGCCTGGAACGGGCTTCGGATCGACAGGGTGCAGCTTTGCCACGGCAGCCTGGACGACACCTCATCGGTTGAGTTTAGTGCCAGGGTATTTATTTATTCAGCCCATGAACAGACTGCACGTATCACAATTTTCGATGATGAAGGCGGCCACCGGCTCACTACCGCTGATGCCGGTCTTGTTACAGGCATGAACGAGGTGACCCTTTCATCCCGCCTTGAGCGGCCCGGGCTGTGGTGGCCGGCCGGAATGGGGAAACAGAATCTTTATCGCATCCGGACGAAAATAAGGTCCGGCGGTGAACAGGATGAAAACCTGAGTACTTTTGGCATCAGGCAGATCGAGCTTGTGCGCGAACCGGATGAAGAAGGAGAATCATTTTATTTCAGGGTGAACGGCGTTCCTTTGTTCATGAAAGGCGCCAATCATGTTCCGATGGATAATTTTTTGCCCCGCGTCGACAGTGCCCGCTATGCCGCCCTGATCCGGTCTGCAGCCGATGCCAACATGAACATGCTGCGCGTGTGGGGCGGCGGCTTTTATGAGAATGATATCTTTTATGATCTCTGTGATGAATACGGCATCCTGGTTTGGCAGGACTTCATGTTCGCCTGTAACCTCTACCCGGGCGACAAAGCGTTTCTTGAAAACGTGAAGGCAGAAGCAGCCTGCAACCTGGCACGGCTGTCGAACCATCCCTGCATAGCCCTGTGGTGCGGGAATAACGAGATTGATGAAGGCTGGCATAACTGGGGTTGGCAAAGGGACCTGGGCTACTCCGGCGAAGATTCGGCAAAGATATGGAACGATTATCTGAGGCTTTTTCATGAAATCCTGCCTTCTGCCGTGGAACAGCATGTTCCCGGTACACCTTACCAACCTTCATCGCCCATGACCGGTTGGGGGCGTGATGAGGCAT
>CAYOLA010000030.1:0-22299 GCA_964404735.1 uncultured Bacteroidales bacterium | reverse complement strand
GTTTTTATCGCGGGGGCGATGGTGATGGCTTTGCTGGGTCTGAATGTTCCTACAGCCATTGGAGCTACTGCAGCCACCATCGGGAATATCGGCCCCGGCATTGGCATGGTCGGACCGGCCGACAACTATGCCTTTATCCCCCACGCAGGCAAGTGGGTGCTTTCTTTCCTGATGCTGCTCGGCCGCCTGGAGTTTTTTACGGTACTGATACTGTTTGCACCGGCTTTCTGGAAAAAATAGGCCGCCCAACCCGCCAATCCTTAAATGTATTATCTTTGGCTTTGATCAATCCAATTGTAACAGCATATGCCAAAGCTTTCAGCTGTCGTTATCACACTCAATGAAGAAAAAAACATCGGCCGCTGCCTGGATTCTCTCAGGGGTGTGGCGGACGAGATCGTGGTGGTCGACTCAGGTTCGACCGACAGTACCAAATCGATCTGTGAAGAAAAAGGGGCACACTTTTATTTTCATGAATGGGCAGGCTATATCGGGCAAAAGAACCATGGCAACAGCCTGGCATCCTTTCCGCTGATCCTTTCGGTAGATGCCGACGAAGCACTTTCAGACAAACTCAGGGAATCTATTCTTAAAGTAAAGCAGCAGCCCACAGCCGACGGATGGGTTATGAACCGCCTGACCAATTATTGCGGGAAATGGATCAGGCATGGCGGATGGTATCCCGACAGGAAACTTCGGTTGTTTTTTCGGGATAAATTTGAATGGGGAGGGGAGAGGATACATGAAAAAATGGTTAATAAAGCGATGGATGTCCGGGTGGAAAGGATCGATGGCGACCTCCTGCATTATTCCTATTATACCATATCGGAACATATCAGCCAGGCAAACCATTTTACTAATATGACTGCCACCCTGGCAGTGGAAAAAGGCAAAAAAGCCGGCTTGCTGAAATTGCTCCTGAGCCCTGCCATTAAGTTTATCCGCGATTATTTCTTCAGGCTGGGGTTTCTCGATGGTTACTACGGTTATGTGATCTGCCGGATATCTGCCCAGGCAACATTCATGAAATATTCAAAGATCAGGCAGATAAGGGAGCAATCAGGGGGTTAAAGGTATTGGCAATGGGTGAATATAAGCGCATCATTATCAGCAGGACCGACAGCATCGGCGATGTCATCCTCACCCTGCCCCTGGCAGGGATGATCAAAAAAAAACTGCAGGATGCACATATCATTTTTCTGGGCCGCTCATATACGGCTGATGTTGTTTCTGCCTGCGAACATATCGATGCCTTTTTGAACTGGGATGAAATATCCGCTTTTAATGAAGCAGAACAGATCAGGGCTTTCCGGGATTCCCGGGCCGATGCCATCATCCATGTTTTTCCCGTAAAAAAGATCGCTTCACTTGCCAAAAAAGCAGGGATCAGCCGACGGCTGGGAACAACCAACCGATGGTATCACTGGCTTTTCTGCAACAACCTGATCAGGCTTTCGAGGCGGCGCTCGTCACTGCATGAGGCCCAGCTAAACCTTCGTCTGGCCCGGACTATCACCGGAAAAGACATCATCCCCCTGGAAGAAATATACACTTTATACGGGCTTAAAAGTTTCGGGGGCCCGGAAAAGCAATTTGCCCAAATGATCGATCCCGGGCGTTTCAACATTATTTTGCACCCCAAATCAAAGGGAAGCGCCCGCGAATGGGGCCCCGGCAATTTCAAAAAACTTGTTGAAATCCTGCCGGCCGATCAGTATAAGATCTTTGTTACCGGCACGGCCGAAGAAGGCAAACTGCTGCGCGAATCGGGGTTAACGGATCATCCGGCCGTAACAGACCTTTGCGGTCGCATGTCGCTTAAAGAACTGATGGCCTTCATAGCTGCCTCTGACGGCCTGGTGGCGGCAAGTACCGGCCCCCTGCACCTTGCAGCAGCCCTGGGCATTTGCACCATCGGTATTTATCCACCTATCAGGCCGATGCACCCCGGCAGGTGGGCACCCCTCGGCTCCAAAGCCGTTTACCTGGCGCTCGACAAAACCTGCAACGATTGCAGGAAAACCATGGATTGCCATTGCATGCGGGAGATAAGCCCTGAAACCGTTAAAATGCTTATTGAAGATATCCCCTGCAGAAATCCGGCAACAGTGGAAACTGCCGGAAACATTTTGTAAAATATTATCCGTAATATTGATCGCTGAAAATTTGGGACTATTGGGCAGGATTAATACATACGACAGAAAAAGCATCCTTGCCACTATGTATTTCTGGGTTTTGGTGCTGATGATCGTTTCCATCCCCCTGTCGAAATATATGATGAGCGTTTCGCAATTTGCCCTGTCCGGCATCCTGATTCTTGAGCAAATCAGGATCGAAAGGGTGCAATCATTCTTCAGGAAGTATAATGGTTTTGTTGCCGGACTTCTGCTGCTCCCCGGCTGCATTATCTGGGTTATGCAGGGAATTGCCGGGATCTTACGGAAGTTTTTAAGAAAGGACAACCTGCCTGCCATTGTATTTTCGTCCCTTTATGTCCTTCACCTGGCGGGATTGGTGTTTACGGTCGACTTCGACTATGCCCTCAAGGATTTGCGGATTAAATTACCCCTGCTGGTGTTGCCGGTTATCCTGACGGTTTCGGAACCCCTGAGTGATAAAAAATTCAGGATGCTGATGCTCTTTTTCGTGGCATCGGTTATTTTTGGGACATTGGTAAGTACCGGGGTTTTGCTGACAAGGGAAGTAGACAACCTCCGCGATATTTCGGTGTTCATCTCTCATATACGATTCAGCCTACTCATCAGCCTGGCCGTTTTTACACTGGCCTATTTTACCTTGCGCAGGGATGATTATCCACGCCTGTTGCGCCTGCTTTTTCTTTTGCTTACGTTCTGGTTGCTGGCCTACCTGGTTTTATCGGCATCCATCACCGGCCTCGTGGTACTGATGCTGGCGTTGTTCTGCATGGCGGTTTATTATACTTTAAAAAAGAAAAATATTTATTCGCGGATAGCTGCCGTAGCTCTGCTCATCGTTCCGGTAATTATCCTGCTTTATGTGTTGGGAGTGGTTAGCGATGTTTTCAGGCTGAACCCCGTCGATTTTTCGAAACTTGATAAGCAAACCGCCTCCGGGAATTATTACTGGCATGATACCACAAACCTGCAAACGGAAAATGGTCATTATGTGTGGATCTATATTTCGACGGACGAAATGCGTGAGGCCTGGAATAAAAGAAGCAGCCTGGATTTTGACGGGCATGATAATAAATCACAAATTTTGCGCTTTACTCTCATCCGTTACCTTTCTTCCAAAGGCTTGAGAAAGGATGCAGAGGGTGTTGCACAGTTGACGGAACAAGATGTCGCCCTTATTGAGAACGGGGAAGCCAGCGTCCGCTATCATGAGCGATCGGGTTTCTATATCCGCCTGTATAAGATCATTTGGGAAGTGCAGCAATATGTGCGCACCGGGGACCCGAGCGGGCATTCGGCCATGCAACGGATCGAATACTGGAAAACCTCGGCACAGATCATCCGCAACAACCTGCTGTTTGGCGTGGGTACCGGTGATATGAATATTGCTTTCGAAAAGCAATACGAAATCATGAACAGCCCGCTTAAGCCGGAGTACCGCTGGCGTTCGCATAACCAGTTCTTTTCCATTACCGTGGGTTTCGGATTGCTTGGAATAGCCTGGTTCCTCTTGGCCCTGCTCTATCCCCCGCTAAAAACCCACAGGATGAATGATTATTTTTTCTTTTCCTTTTTTGTGATCATGGTGGCTTCGATGATCTCGGAGGATACGATAGAAACACAGGTGGGGGTTACCATCTTTGCCTTTTTTACATCCCTCTTCCTGTTTGGGAAAAAAGATAAAAACCCCATATGAAATAATCACGGCCTATGCTGAAAGAAAGTTCGGGAAATGATTGGCTTGTGGTGGTAAACCCTAATGCCGGAAGCCGGAAAGTGCAGAAAGACTGGCCGGCCATCAGGGAGTTGTTGGTAAAGCAAGGATTGCGGTTCGAAGCGGTATTTACCGAAAGAAGAAATCATGCCATCGGGCTGGCCGCCGGGAAAATTGAAGCGGGTTTCAGGAAAATTATTGTGATTGGTGGCGACGGCACGCTCAACGAAGTGGTCAATGGCATATTCGGGCAACATGCCTGTAAACCCGCTGAGGTGATCCTTGGAATGATCCCGGTGGGAACCGGAAACGACTGGGGCCGTATGTACAAGATTCCGAAAAAGTATAAAAAGGCCATAAAGACCATTAAAAAAGGATTTTGCTTTACACAGGATGTGGGATCAGTTACCTTTCATGAGCAGGAAGGGGAACAGCAGCGGTATTTTGTCAATGTGAGCGGCATGGGCTATGATGCCCTGGTTGCCGAAAAGACCAACCGCATGAAGGATAAAGGCAGAGGCGGGACCCTGGCATATCTGCTGAATATTTTTACAGGACTGTTCCAGTATAAATATTCTTCATTTGTCATCGATGTGGATGGCGAAAGGGTTTTTAATGGCCGTGTGCTGAGTATGAATCTGGGCATATGCAGGTATAACGGCAGCGGACTGATGCAGGTGCCCAAAGCCATTCCTGACGACGGATTGCTGGATGTTACCATCATCAAGGCCACCTCGAAATTCAATATTGTAAGGAATGTTTCCCGCTTATACGACGGCTCTTTCATCAACCTCAAATTTGTAAGCACATACAGGGGAAAGAAGTGCAGGATCGTATCGCGGCCACCGGGATCGGTTTACCTCGAAGCCGACGGGGAATCACTGGGCCATTCCCCGCTCGAATTTACGGTTCTGCCCCGCGCGCTCAGGGTAATCGTGGAAGAACCCCTGAACGGGATTTTCGAGTTCCGCAAATAAAGATCTTTCCGGGCAGGGTAAAGATTTATACAATGGATTTTTATCTTTTCAATGCACCCATTGTTGTGTTTTGGTTTTCTATAATGGGATTGATCTCCGTTGACGGGGAATGAGACCGGCTCAGGATAAACATCAATCACCCCTTTTTGTTCTTTTCAATCAGTTCCAGCAATTCTTTTAAGGCGTCTTTTTCAGGAATGCCTTTTTTAATCATGTTCCCACGGTAATACAGGCTTATCCGGCCGGGTCCGCTGCCCACATAACCATAATCGGCGCCGGCCATCTCCCCTGGACCATTTACGATACACCCCATTACTGCGATCTTTACGTTTTTAAGACCGCCTGTATGTGTCTTGATGCGTTTCAGGGTTTGCTGAATGTTAAATTCCGTGCGCCCGCAGCCCGGACAGGAAATGTATTCGGTTCCGGTGATACGTTTTCCCGTCGATTGCAGGATGGAAAATACCAGTCCGGGATGAGAAACGGGCCCATCTTCGCTGTCGTTTGTCAGCCAGTATCCATCGCCCTGTCCTTTCAATATCAGTATCGACAGATCGGATGCTGCACGAACCGACAGCCGGCCGGGGTCAGTTTCGCGGTAAGCCATTTTGACAATCACCGGGCTGCGGCATGACGATTTGTTTAACAGAAAAAACATATTTTCCGTTTCCCGCAGTTTTCCGTTATCGCATGAAAAGAGAAGAATGGCGTTTTGACTGGCTTTATCTTTATTTTTAAGGTATTCCCTCAGGCCGTCAGCATCGCTCAGCACTGTATAATGATATTTTTCGCCATGTCTTCCGATCAGGGTATGATCCTTGTCTGCCATCAGGTCGGCCTGGACGGGTGAAGGGATCTCTTTGCCCGCCCTGCTGATTACCGCTATGGGCTGGTCGCCGCCAAGCGGGCCACTTGCAATATTTGATACGTGATGGTATGGTGTCAGGTTAACGGGAAATCCCGGTTCGGCCGGCCCTGTTTTTCCGGCTTCATAAAGAGATATAAGTGCTTTTGCTACGGGAATCTCCTTTATGGGGTCTTCTGTCAGCGATACCCTGATGGTGTCGCCGATGCCCTGCGCCAGCAGGGGCCCGATACCGGCTGCTGAACGTATCCTTCCGTCTTCACCTTCACCGGCTTCCGTAACCCCCAGGTGGATGGGGTAATCCATGCAGCGAAGCTTCATCTGCTTGACCAGCTGAAGGTTGGCATCGATCATGGTATTGATATTACTGGATTTTAAGGATACCACCAGATCGTGAAAATCCAGTTCGCGGCAGATTTCCAGGAACTCCATGGCCGAGGCCACCATCCCTCCGGCTGTATTTCCGTATTGCAGCAGGATGCGTTCCGACAGGGAGCCGTGGTTTACACCCACCCTGATCACGGTGCCATGCCGGCGGCAGATGCCGGTCAGGCGCCTGATGGCTTCGCGGATGCGCTCCGCATGATCGCCCTTATCAATGTATTTCCGGTCTTTGGTAAGATAATACTGCCGGTCGATATAATTCCCGGGGTTGATCCTTATTTTATGAACGATGGATGCAGCTTTTTCTGCCAACTTCGGATTAAAGTGAATATCGGCTGCAAGTGGAATATAAATGCCCGCCTTTTCAAGTTTTTCACGAATAATGGCAAGATTTTCGACCTCTTTGGCATTTCTGGCGGCAATACGAACCAGTTCACAGCCCATACGGTGAAGCCCGGCAACCTGCCTCACGGTGGCTTCCCTGTCCGGGCCCGGCGTGTTGGTCATCGACTGTATCCTTACAGGTTCACTCCCGCCCATGGCCAGTTGGCCAATATATACCACACGCGAAAGGTAACTGTTGTCCGTAGCCATTAATTTGGTGTTTTTACCGCATTATTTTATTATTGCAGGCAACCATCGCGTAAAAATACGATTCTTACAATAAATGAAGTAAATTATAGTTATTGATATTACTGCAAAAATCAGCGGAAATGGTATATTTGATAAACAATTTGCCCGGCTGGGCGATTTGGTTTTAATGCCTGAAAACGAATATTAAGAAATTCATTGTCACATGTGTATATTTAAACGATTACTCCTGGCTTTTATTCCCTTTGTTTTTGCCATCGCCGGCGGCGCCCAGGATGCCGGTGTGGGCCAGTGGCGCGACCACCTGCCGTTTAACAGCTTTATTGCCGTTACGGAAGCCGGAAACAAAATATTCGGGGCAACATCATATGCCGTGCTGGTGTACGATAAGGAAGAACAAAGTATCGAACGCTTTTCGAAGATCAATGGCTTGTCAGATATCGGGATCAGCGATATCAGGTACAGCAGCGAATTGCAGACCGTTGTTGTGGCTTACCGAAATACGAATATCGACCTGTTCAAAGGCAATACCATCGTCAATATCCCCGATATCAAACGCAAACCCATTCTCGGGAACAAGGTGATCAACAAAATAACATTCAGGGGCGATCATGCCTATTTTTCATGCGGCTTCGGGATCGTGGTGCTGGATGTTGTAAAAGAAGAGATCGCAGATAGCTGGTACATCGGCCCACAGGGAAGCCAGTTCAATGTTTATGACCTGGCTTATAACGATACCGCCTTTTTCGCTGCAACAGAAAATGGTATATACTATGCCCGGACAGATCATCCCAACCTGGCCGATTTTTCTGCCTGGAGCAAGATCATGCATGCCCCTTATCCTTCGTCAGAATATAACCTGATCGAAACATTTGAAGGCAAAGTATTTGTTAACCTGAAAAAAAGCAGTGGTTTCGCGAACGACAGCGTTTTTTACTGGGACGGATCTGCATGGAACGCATTCCTGGCCGAAAACCAGCAGCAGGTTAATAATTTCAATGCCACAAACGGGAAACTGATGATCGCCCTTGAGTTTTCGGGAAAGATCATTAATTCCGCCTTGCAGGAAGAACAGAATATCTATACCTATAACCCGGGAAATCCCCGCATGAACGACCTGATCCTCGATAAGGAAGGGAGTGCCTGGGTGGCCGATAAAGCCAGCGGCCTGGTGAAGTCATACTCCGACGGATGGGAAAGCATGCTGATCAACCCCGGAGGGCCTTTCAATGCCAATGTCTTTTCCATGACCTCTGCCGGAGACAAGGTGTGGGTAGCTCCCGGAGGTCATACGGGCACCTGGTCGCCCCTTTTTCTTAATTATGGAGCATATATGTTTTATGATGAAAAATGGACCAACTATAATTCGGGCAACACGCCTGGAATGACAGGGATCAGAGACATTGTAAGCATTGCCGTGAACCCGGCCAACCACGATCAGGCTTACCTGGGCGTTTTCAGGAATGAGGTAGGCGTGCTTGAATTAACGGCAAACGAGATTACCAACACATTTACGGTTGAAAACAGCGAACTGCAGAAATGGGAAGCAGCCAATGCCATTGCCATTACAGGTCTGGCATACGATTCAAAAGGCAGCCTCTGGGCCTTGTGCTCGGGGGCAGAGCGTTTGCTGGCTGAAATGAAAAGCGACGGAAGCTGGGCTTCCTATGCACTGGGCAGCAGCGCTTCTTCGGTCGACTGCCGCAGTCTTTTTGTCGATTCTTATGACCAGAAATGGATATTGTTCAGACATACGAACAGCAACCCGAACTATATCGCAATCTTCAATGAAAAGAACCCTCCCGGAAGCCAGCTCAGGCTACTAAGGTCTACAGAAGGCACCGGCAATATACCCGGTTCGAATGTATACAGCATTGCCCAGGATCTTGATGGCGATGTCTGGATCGGTACCGATGAAGGGATCGGCATTTTCTATTCACCCTCCGGCATCATTACCTCCCAGAACTACGATGCCGTGAGGCCATTGGTGAATTTCGACGGATATGTGCAGTACCTGCTCGAAACCGAAGTGGTAACGGCTATTGCAGTCGACGGCGATAACAGGAAATGGATCGGAACCGAGCGTTCGGGCTTGTTCCTGATTTCGTATAATGGCAGTGAACAGATTTATCATTTTACGGAAGACAACAGTCCGCTCTTCTCCAACCAGGTGATCGACATTGCTATTAATGCCGATGGCGAAGTGTTTATCGCAACGGCCAACGGCATCATGGCCTTCAGGGGAACTGCCTCACAACCCAAGGAAACCTTTACCGATGTTTATGCTTACCCGAACCCGGTAAAGGACGGCTATGACGGACTGATAGCGGTCAAGGGGCTGATGAAGGATTCCGATATTAAAATTACCGATATTACCGGCAATCTGATCTACGCTACACGTTCGGAAGGTGGCCAGGCCGTTTGGAATGGCAGGAATTTTGACGGCAGAAAGGCTAAGCCGGGCGTTTATCTGGTTTTTGCTGCCAACGAAGACGGTTCTGAAACGATGGTTACAAAAATCCTGGTCATCAACTGATCATATCCATTATTGCGCTATGCTGCATAAAAGCCGTGGCATTGTCATTCATGCGTTAAAGTATTCGGAAACCAGCCTGGTCGTTAAAATCTATACGGAGGCATTTGGCCTGCAATCGTATCTCGTAAAAGGCGCGCGTTCGCGGAAAGCTTCCGTCAGCCACAATCTCTTTCAGCCGATGACCCTGCTCGACCTCGTCGTTTCCCATAAGGAAGGCGGCGGGCTGCAGCATATACGCGAAGCGGGCATGGCTGAACCCTTCCATTCATTATCTTCTGAACTGCGCAAACGCACCATTGTGCTTTTTCTTTCGGAAGTCCTGATAAAATCGCTCAGGGAAGACGAAACCAATGCCGGTTTATTCGATTTCCTCGTTTCTTCCCTGCGGTTTTTCGAATTGCAGGAGGATGGCGTGGAGTTTTTTCATCTTTATTTTTTACTCCACCTCAGCCGGTATCTTGGTTTTTTCCCGCAGGGGGAAACCGAAAATATCGATTCCTTTTTCGACCTGCGGGAAGGAAAATTTTCCATCCTGAAACCTGCCCATCCCGATTTTCTCGATAACCGAACGAGCCGTCTTTTTGCCCGCCTGATCACAAGCCGGGCAGTTGATTTACCGGGTTTGGCATTCAGCAACACCGACAGAAAAGAACTGCTGGATGCACTTCTGCTGTATTATTTGATACACCAGAGCGGCATGGGAAGCATCAGGTCGGCCGAAGTGCTGCGCGAAGTATTCCGTTAAGCAGAACGAAGCACCCGGATGATGATCTCTTTTAGCCGGGCCTTTACCCTATCCATGTCCTGCACGGCTCCCAGCTCCTTTTCCATTGAACTTACCCCCTTTTCCACAAACCCGCAGGGGTTAATGTAAGTATAGTAATCAAGCCGGGTATTCACGTTAAAGGCAAACCCGTGCATGGTAACATACCGGCTTGAGCGCACCCCGATGGCGCAGATCTTTTTGGTTCTGCCGGGCTTGTCAGGATCGAGCCAAACCCCGCTGGCTCCCTCCAGCCGCGACGAGGCGATACCATACTCTTTTAATAAGCGGATGATTGACTCCTCCAGCAGTTCAATATACCGCCTGATCCCCAAACCAAAGTTCTCAAGGTCGAGGATCGGATAACCCACGATCTGACCGGGACCGTGATAGGTGATGTCGCCGCCCCTGTTGGTATGATAGAAGGATGCACCGATCTTTGCCAGCACCTCTTCGTTTGCCAGCATGTTGGAAGGAGCCCCGCTTTTACCCAGCGTATATACGTGGGGATGTTCACAAAAAAGCAGGTAATTGGGGGTTTCCCCTCCCGGATTATCTTTTTTTGCGATAAGGATGCTGCGAAAAAGTTCTTCCTGGTAATCCCATGCTTCGGCATAAGGGATGAGCCCCAGATCACGGTATGTGATTCCCTTATTCACCTTTCAGGAATTTTTTAGGAACATGCTTCTCGGCCCGGTAGGATGATCGCACCAGCGGATGGCTCTCAACATGCGCAAACCCTTTTGCGAGACCGGCCAGCCTGTACTCTTCAAAGGCTTCCGGACTGGTAAATGACATCACCGGAAGGTGCTCTTTTGTTGGCTGAAGGTACTGACCAATGGTGAGTACCTCGCATCCTGCCCCGAGCAGGTCGTCCATGGTCTCGTATATCTCTTCCCGGCTTTCGCCAAGTCCTGTCATGATCCCTGACTTTGCCCTTGTGCTGGAAGCGGCGATAAAGCGGATCACTTCCAGGCTTCTTTCGTAGGAAGCAACGCTTCTGACCAGGGGTGTAAGCCGCCTGACGGTTTCAAGGTTATGGGAGATTACCTCGGCTCCGGCATCGATTACCATTCGGATGAACACTTCAATCCCCAGGAAGTCGGGGATCAGGGCTTCAATGGTGATCCCCGGATTTTTTATTTTTACCGTCCTGATCGTGGCCGCCCATATCGCAGCACCTCCGTCGGGAAGGTCGTCCCGGTCGACAGACGTCAGGACACAATGCTTCAGCCCCATCAGCCGCACCGATTCGGCAACCCTGCCAGGCTCTTCTTCATCGACCGGCCCGGGCCGGCCTGTTTTTACATTACAAAATTTGCACGAACGGGTACAGATGTCGCCCAGTATCATCAGAGTGGCCGTACCCCGCTGCCAGCAATCACACATGTTCGGACAGTGGCCGCTGGTGCAGATGGTGTGAAGTCTGTGCCTGTTCACGATCTCTTTCACCGCTAGGTACTCCTTGCCCGCCGGCACCTTCACCTTTAGCCAGTCGGGTTTTTGTCTCATCCTTTTTTCTTTCATATTAACGCTTCCCGTCTGCAAAATTAAAATATTAAGCTGAGAAAAGAGATGGATGATAAGGGAATCCCTGCCTGCATGTAGGATTTTGATGCGTTCATTCTTTAACTATCTTTGCAGAAATTTTTTAGCGATGAGTCTGGAATTGAGCGAACAGGAACAGATACGAAGAAATTCGTTGCAGGAACTCAGGAAGATGGGGATCAACCCATATCCTGCCGAAACTTATGAAACAAACATTACCATCGCGGAAATACGCAACACTTTCAGCGTTGATGCCGGAGGTTTTGCGGATGTCAGCCTGGCGGGAAGGATCATGAGCCGAAGGATCATGGGCGCGGCTTCCTTTGTTGAACTGCAGGACCATACAGGCAAGATGCAATTGTATTTCAAGCGCGATGACATTTGCCCTGGTGAAGATAAAAGCATGTATAATGTTGTTTTTAAACGGCTGCTCGACATCGGCGATATCATCGGGGTGAAAGGCTTTGTGTTCAGGACGCAGATGGGCGAGATCACCATCCATGTCAGGGAATTTAAGTTGCTCAGTAAGTCGCTCAGGCCCATCCCTGTCGTGAAGGAAAAGGAAGATAAGACCTGGGATGCCTTCCGCGATGCCGAACAGCGTTACCGGCAACGTTATCTCGACCTGATCGTTAATCCGGGCATCAGGGAAATATTCGTCAAGCGTGCAGCCCTGGTCAACTCCATGAGAGATTTTCTCAACAACAGAGGATACCTTGAGGTAGAAACACCCATTCTTCAGCCATTGTACGGAGGGGCGGCGGCCAAGCCGTTCAAGACCCACCACAACAGCCTCGACATGACCCTGTATCTCAGGATCGCAAATGAGCTGTATCTGAAAAGGCTGATCGTTGGCGGCTACCAGGGTGTGTATGAATTCAGTAAAGATTTCAGGAACGAAGGCATGAGTCGGTTTCATAACCCGGAATTCACGCAAATGGAACTCTATGTTGCTTATAAGGATTATGAATGGATGATGGACCTGGTGGAAGAGATGGTTGAAAAGATCGCCATTGACCTTCACGGAACCACGGAAGTCAAAACAGGCGGACATGTCATCAATTTCAAAAGACCGTGGAAACGGATATCCATGCATGATATCATAAAGGAATATACCGGTATCGATATTTCGGATATGGATGAGGCAGGCCTGAGATCGGTGGCCGGGAAACTGGGCGTGGAAACAGACCCAAGCATGGGCAAGGGAAAGATCATTGATGAGATTTTTGGTGAAACATGTGAGCCTAAACTGATACAACCTGCATTTATTACTGATTATCCAGTGGAAATGTCGCCCCTGGCCAAAAAGCACAGGAGCAGGGAAGGGCTCGTCGAACGTTTCGAAATGATCTGTAACGGCAAAGAATTGTGCAATGCCTTCAGTGAACTGAATGACCCGATCGACCAGCGCAGGCGCTTCGAAGACCAACTCGAACTGGGGAAAAGGGGCGATAAGGAGTCGATGGTGCTGGACGAGGATTTTCTTCGGGCCCTTGAATATGGCATGCCCCCTACAGCAGGCCTGGGCATTGGCATCGACAGGCTTACGATGATCATGACCGATTCAGCTTCCATACAGGATGTGCTTTTCTTTCCGCAGATGCGTCCCGAAAAGAAATCAGCCGAATACGATGACAATGCCTTTATTGCCCGCGGGGTGCCGGCAGCCTGGATTCCCCATATCAGGCAACTGGGCTTCGGCACAGTGGAACAGTTAAATACGGCAAACCCGAATAAGCTGGCCAATGATCTTAACGGGCTCAGGAAGAAACATAAACTGGATGTACCCGCCCTGAACCCCGAAACGGTAAAGAACTGGATTTCCGGCATGTCCGTTCAGGGAGAAGATGATTAACCAAATGGATAACCGAAACCCGGTACTGTTGCACTTTTCTAAAAAGTGTATTTACGGAAAGCCGTTTTTACTGATGCAATGATCATTGTTTGCAGCTTGCCTGCCGGATGAATATTACTTTTTATGTTATTTCCCGGCAGACAGGATCTTTCGCTTGTGCTTTTGCGGGGTATTGTTAATTTTGCAGGCTGAAATACAATCTGATCAATAGAAAATCGTTCATTATTAATCATCTAAAAATATAAAAAAGAAGTATTATGAAAAAAATGACCATTGTTTTTGTTGCGTTTCTGATCATCCTTGGAGGAAGCATAAGTGCCCAGGATTTGAATAGTGCGGGTAAAGCCTATAACGACGGGATTGCCCTGATACAGGAAAACAAGCATTATGAAGCCATTGAAGCCTTCAATAAATGTGCTTCCATTTGCAGGGAACTCGGAGAGATTGGCGAAGGCCTGATGAACAAGGCTCTCACCCAGATCACCAGCCAGTATATGAAACTCGGCATTGATGCTTTCCAGGCCAAGGACTATGATACCGCGGTTTCATTATTCCTGCTTTCGGCCGAAAACGCAATCAGTTCGGGTAACCCCGAAAGTGCAAAAAAAGCAGATGATTACATTGCAACTACATATACGGCCATCGGCAACAATCTTTTCAAGGAAAAAAAATATAATGATGCCATCGGCAATTTTCTGAAAGCCCTCGACTATAATCCCGGGTTTTTGAAAGCACATTACGGCCTTGTCATCTCCTACAGCAAAACCGACAATACAGATGAGATGGAAACCGCCATCCAAAAAGTCATTACCATTGGCGGGGATGAAAAAACGGTTGAAAGGGCAAAAAATGTTGCCGCAAACTATTATCTGAACCTCAGCGCCGAAGCCATCAAAAAGGAAAGCTACAGGGAAGCATCCATGATGGCAAAGAAATCAATCGAATACAATTACCTTGAGCCTGTGGCCTACTATTACCAGGCATTGTCGAACAATAACCTGGGGAACTGGGATGAAGCCATCAAGGCTGCCCAAACAGGGATGAAACCCGAACAGGAGGATAAATCGAACATGTATTTTGAGCTTGGCCGTGCATATCAGGGAAAAGGCGATCAGGAAAAGGCCTGCGAAGCCTATTCAAAAGTGAGCGGCGGTCCCAATCTCGATGCTGCCAACTATCAGCGCAATACGGTGCTGAAATGTAACTAGGAATTCTTTTTACCGGTAAAGTCCCTCAATCCTGCCTGGAAGGATTGAGGGATTTTTTTTTTAACCTTGCCTGCTGCGATCAACCATAAAGTGATTAATGAAAATTTTTCTTGCTTGCTATTTCAATATGCTTATTTTTGCTTATCCCATATCTATTAATCAGGCGATCAAAAGACCGGCACATGCTCCTTGTGTTTTTTTCGATGGTTATTCTGACCATGGCTGGATTATATGGGCCAGCCTTGTTTTCGCAGGATTCCGGCATTGCCGGGGATCTGGTTTCGCGTTTCGACGATGCCCCGGCAGCAAAGGATTCTCTTTACATACTCAATGAACTGATCCCGGATTATCGTCTCTCCAATCCACCTGTGGCAATGGAAATGGCCCGGGAGGTCAAATCGCTCTCTTGCAAAATTGCCGACAACGACATGCTTGCCCGGTCACTCATAAACCTGGGGCACACATATGGCGATATGGGTAATTATGGCCAGGCACTTATGGCTTATTCCGATGCGTTTAACATTTGTCGCCAGCAAAATAACAAGCTCTTTGTAGCCGAATGCCTGAAAAATATCGGGCTGGTATATCAAAAGCTCCGCATTTATAACCTGGCGATTCAAAATCTGAAGGAGGCTGCCGGCATATACAGGGCTGAAGGCAGGATCAGCCTTTTGGCGCAAACCTGTAACCTTATCGGAAGTTGTTATTGCAGCATGAAGGATTATGACAAATCCCTGCAGTATTTTAACGAGGTTTTCAGTTTCCCTGACGACAGCCTGAGGCCATCGCTTCGCGCCGCAACCTTTAACAATATAGCCTTGCTTTTTGCAGCCCGCGACAACCTGAATCTGGCCGATGAGTTTTATAAAAGGGCCGTAAACATTAATTTCCAGAATAATGACCGGCCGGCGCTTGCCAATAACTATGCAGGTCTTGCCGGGCTTGCCATGAAAAATAATAACGGCCATGAAGCCCTTGCAAATTACCAACGTGCTTTAGATATCTGCCGTGAAGATAACAACGTTAAACAGCTTTGCCGGCTTGCAACCGGTATGGCCAGGGCCTGGCTGTTGGCCGGTGATCATGAGCAGGCACTGCAAACCCTGCAGGATGCACTTGAACTTACTGTTCGGTTTTCTTTGCTGGAGGAACGTAAACAATCATTCCTGCTGCTCTCGGAAATCTACAGCGGGCTTGGGGATCACCAGGCTTCCCGCGACTATTACCTGCGTTTTAACCAGGCCAGGGATTCCATATACAATGAACAACTTGCCCGCGCCATCGCCGGTGTCGAAACACGCAGCGCCTTTTGGAAACATGAACTCAATCCTGATCAGATCGGGAAAGACCTGCTAATTGAGCGCTACACCAGGCGATTCATTATTATTATCCTGGTTTTGTCGCTGATTACCGTGATCCTTGCCGTATCAAGGATGATCAGCCAGCGAAGGGCCAACCGTATCCTGTCACATCAAAGGAATATCCTGAAAAAAACAGTGGCCGAACAAAGGATCAGCGAGGCCAAATATAAAGCCCTGTTCTCCCAGGCCAATGATGCCATCTTTTTGATGGACCATGAAACATTTATTGACTGCAATGAAAAAACCCTTGAAATGTTTGCCTGTGAAAGGGGGGAAATTGTCGGACAGCCGCCATACAAATTTTCCCCTGAGATTCAACCTGACGGGAAAAACTCAAAAGAAAAGGCAAACAAACTAATTTTTCAGTGTTACGAAGGAAAGCCACAGCGTTTTTACTGGATGCATTCACGCAGGGACGGAACCCCCTTCGATGCCGAGGTTAGCCTGAACCTGATCAACCTCGACGGAAAACAATTTGTGCAGGCCATTGTTAGGAATATCAGCGAAAGGGTGAGGGCAGAAAAAGAAATGCTGCTGGCCAGGGAAAAAGCAGAAAAAGCTACCGAATCAAAAACCTTTTTCCTTGCAAAGATGAGCCATGAAATACGCACCATGCTTGGGGGGATCACCAGCTCGGCCGATCTGCTCAAAAATACCAATGTAGATAAACATCAGTCGGAACTGCTCGATATTATCAGCCTTTCGGCAGGAAACCTGCTTGAGATCGTTAATGAGATACTGGATTTTTCCAAGATCGAAGCAGGCAGGGTCGACATCGAGGAGCGATCCTTTAGCCTGCATGATTTATTGAACAACATCATCAATGCCTTTGCACAAAAGGCAAGAGAAAGGAAACTGGAACTTTTCCTGAGCATCCATCCCAGGGTGCCGCAATTCATTGTGGGTGACGAACTCCGGCTGAAACAGATCCTGGCAAACCTGCTTTCCAATGCCATTAAGTTTACCGAGAAGGGAAGCGTTACCATGGATGTGGCCGGAAACAATGCAGGAAAAGATAAGGCTGAAATCATATTCAGGATTATCGATACCGGCATCGGTATTTCCCCGCACCAGCTGGGTCAATTGTTTTCAGAGTATTCCCAGACCGATATTTCCATCAGCCGGCGTTTTGGAGGAACAGGCCTGGGGTTGAATATTGCTTACAGGCTTGTCACATTAATGAACGGGGAGGTAGATGTGAGCAGCAGGGAAAACAAAGGGACGACCTTTACCGTTACAATTCCCTTTACCCTTTCCTCTGCACCAGAGACCCGGGTTGACGCACCCCTGGCTGCGGAGCACCAAAGCTCACAAAAATACCGGATTTTGCTTGCCGAAGACAACCTCATCAACCAGAAGATCATTATGATCAATCTTAAAAACCTGGGGCATGAGGTGGATATCGCCAACGATGGAATCGAAGCATGGAAAATGTACCTGGAAAATGAATATGACCTGATCCTGATGGACATTCAGATGCCCGAAATGGACGGCATTGCCGTTACCAAACTGATCAGGAAACATGAGGCAGATAGCAATGACGGGAAACGGATGCGGATCATAGCCCTTACGGCCAATATCCTGGGTAAAGATGCCGCTTACTGCCTCTCGGAAGGCATGGATGCATACGTGGCCAAGCCTTTTAAGATAGAAGAGATCCTGGCGGTGCTTGAACCCTGAACACGTCCCTATCGTGTTTCTATCCTGATCATCCTGGCAGTATACTCCCCGCCGCTTTCGTCAATCAGCCGGAGGTAATAAATACCGGCCGGACAAGCAGTGCCGTTTGATGAAAAGCCGTTCCACTGCATTATATGCTCCCCGCGGGGGATATAGGGTTTACTGAGATCCGCAACCAGCAAACCCTGCTGGTTGTAAATGTGTGCCTTTAGTTCACCTTCCGTTTCCGTTACGATCCTGATCTGTACATTTTCACGGAAAGGATTGGGATAAACGACAACATCCGGCACAGCCTTATCCTGATCATGATCGGGTACGGAAATGATATATTCGTCAACCATGATCAGTACCTGATAGTTTCCGCCTTCTGCATTGATAAACAAGGTGTCCTGTAAAAAACCCTGATTTTCTTCAACGGTCAGGCCGATAAATACGGTCAGGATAAGTGAATCATTGGCGGGCACCACGTGAGGGAAATCAATGATCGGTTCGGCCCACCAGTAAAAGTAATCCGTCCCTTCCAGGTTGATATGGGTGATCGTTGCATCCTCATCCCCTTCGGGATAAATGCTAAGCTGTAATCCTTCGAGAGCCTGCGTATAGTCTGTGTATAGCAGGGTGTCGGGTTCAACGATCAGGCCCGGGAGCATCTGAACAACGGTAAATTCGTGTGGGTCGGGGCCCCCGATATAGGGGTGGTTGGCGCTTCTGCCCGACTGGTCAGCAGCATGAATGTAATAATTGACAAGGGTTCCTTCGTCCTGGTATGGGATCAGCCCCCTGTAAAGGTTTCCGATCTGCAGGTTCATCAGTACCGCCTGATAATTGCCGCCATCGGTTTTGTAATAAAGAAAAATGGAATCGGCGTAAAGGGAGGCGCCTGAATAAGGCGTGATATTGGCCAGTATTGCGTATTCATCTTGCAACTGAACATTGCCGTGCAAGGGCATGTGCCTGATCTGCAGCATGCCGAGGTCGGCGATGCCTTTGGTACGGCAATGCAGCGCATCGGTATTTTCCCAGGTGTTGTGCATCACCCCGATAACCTCGTAGCCGGGCATGGCCTCTTCGTAAACTGCCAGTGCTGCTGCATCATGGCTGCTCCCGGTAATGGGTACAAAAACTTTTTTGTTCAGGATGAGTGAATTGGTATAGGGGGTATAAGGATAATTTCCCGGTGTATATACCCGGTAAACCTCATAAGGCATGCCCCAGTCGCTGGTGGTATTGGCATAATAATCGGCCACATATTCAAAATCGGAATAACGCGGGTCAGAAACCGGAACCGAGCCAATCAGTACCTTGTTTACGCCCAGATACTTGCCCCAGCAGTCGATATGCTTGATATAGTCACCCAGCGGATCGGGCAATACATGGTATGTGCTCACCCCAAGGTAATCATCCACCATATCCTGTATCTCCTGATGCGTCATACTAAGGTTTTCATACCATACCAGGTCGGTTGAGGAGGCCTGGCTGTTGCCCGAACACATCCAGTTGCCCCCGGTATGCTCAAGGGGCATGCCATAAAGGTCGATGCCCAGGTGGTTTGCCACGGCAATGGGGATGTCATCGTCATTGGGCCTCGGGCGGTTGTAAGGGAAATTGCAAACACCGAAATCACCGCTGCCGTCGATCACGAACCAGGGGCCGTAATCGCGCGTCCAGTAAGAGTCGGAAGGGGCCTGTATGAAGTCGATGTTATCCATGTTCACCCCGCTGCCCTGGTAAATATTGGTAACCGTGTTTTGCTGGCTTTGGTTGGAAACGATGGTGGTAACGCCGCAGTGCTGCGACATCTCGGCAATGAGCGAAACGGGGATCCCGAAAGGATACCTCACCAGCACACTCTGCATGTGCTCGTATTCAGCCACCATGCGCACGGGATGGGAAGGCGGATCGGTCGGAAAAAAACTCTTCAGGTTGTCATGCGGAAGAAGCATTTCTTCTTCGCTCAGGTAGCGCATTTTCTTCCATACCGGGATTTCATGAACATCCTGGGCGTTTGCCACCGGCATTAGTAAAACGATTAGTGCAAGCAGGTTCAGTAGTATCTTTTTCATTTTATTCAGCTTTTCCCTCCAGACCCGGCAGGGGAGTTATTGTCGCCCAAAATTATATATAAATTCTTACAGATATACCGGATGCTTTTCCGAAATTTCCCAAATTGCCGGGAAGATAAGCACGGCTCCCGAAGATCCGATGATCAGTGATGCCCCGAAGCCAATTCAACCGGCATTCCGAAATCCTGTTTTACCGGCTTTCGGCCAGATACTTGCCCGGCATTCATTATTATGTTTTTCTTTATTATATTTGCATAACAAATATTTACATCATGGCTACTCTTTCAATCATACTTGGTATACCCGGTTACTGGCAGATCATCCTCATTGTGCTGGTGGTGCTGTTGCTTTTCGGAGGGAAAAAGATCCCTGAACTGATGCGCGGGATCGGCCGGGGAACGCGTGAGTTTAAAAAAGGACTGAATACCGACGACGACGATAAGGACGAAGCGGAAAAGAAATAATGTCCGTTGCCGCATCGTCATGAGCCATAGAGGAAGTGGAATTACCGCAACAGTGAAAACGACACTTTCTCTTTTTTTTCAGGCCTGTTGCTTCCCGGCGGGATAAAAGGATGCAATCATGTGTGATGAAAGTGGGATAAACCCGCAGGCTTTTTCCTTAACGTTCAAAGATAATCCGTGATATCATGTAAGAGTCATATTTTTGCATGGTATTTGCATACAAAAATAGTACTTATTTCAGTTATAAGAACATGATCAGGCAAACAGGCATCTTTTTCCGGACTACCCCGGCTTTATCGATCTTTCTACTAATCACGGCCTCACTTTTCGCACAGGAGGAAGCGGTCCGCGATAGTACGGCATCACAGGAATTGCTCAACGCCGGGATGATGGCTTCCCGGCCGGTTGCCGACACCCACGAACTGGGATACCTTGTATGGAAGGATTCACAGGTGCTGGCCATGCTCGACAGCCTGGCCGACCTGAAATATTTTGGCAACGGCTCCTTCATTGCCGATGCCGACAGCCTCAACATCCACGGCTTTGCCCCCGGCCATGTACCGCAATACCCCGACTCGGTGCTGGCGGCACGGATCGGCAATCTCGACAAGCAAACCACCATCGACCTGGCATTCAACAAATATGTAAAGAACTATATCCACCTTTATGCCAATAATAAACGCGATCTAACTTCACGGATACTTGGCCTGTCATATGTGTATTTTCCCCTCTTCGAGGAACAACTCGACCGTTTCAATATTCCACTCGAAATGAAATACCTGGCCGTGGTTGAATCTGCGCTCAACCCCACTGCGGGTTCCCGTGCCGGCGCAAAAGGGCTTTGGCAGTTCATGTATGGAACCGGCAAGGTATACGGGCTCAAAGTTACTTCGCTTACCGATGAACGCTTCGATCCGCTCAAATCAACCATCGCCGCATGCCAGCACATGAACGACCTTTATGACATATACGGAGACTGGCTTTTGGTGATGGCCGCCTATAATTCCGGTGCCGGGAACGTGAACAAGGCCATCCGCCGCGCGGGTGGGGTAAGGAACTATTGGGCCATCTGGCCTTTTCTTCCCCGTGAAACACGGGGTTACGTGCCAGCCTTCATTGCGGTGTACTATGTGATGAACCATGCAGCCGATCATAACCTCTATCCCGTGCCACCGGGAATTATGCATCACGAAACCGATACGGTGAACGTAAGAGATGTGCTCTCATTTGACCAGATCAGCGAAATGCTGGGTATCCCCATGGATCAGCTCAGGTTCCTGAATCCACTGTATAAGCAGGGCATCATTCCCTATACTGAAGGCAGTGAATATTTTCTTACCCTGCCAAAGCAATATGTGGGCGACTTCATCCACAACGAACGCGAACTATATGCCTATGTTACCAAAAAAGGAATAGAAAAGGAAAAACTGCAGGAAGAGATCAAAAAGGCCCACGACCGCACCATCCACATCGTTCGCAGCGGCGAAAACCTGGGGCTTATTGCCAGACGATACCGCGTTTATGTGAGCCAGTTGCAGGCCTGGAACAACCTGAAGGGAACCACCATTTATCCCGGACAACGGCTGGTGGTGCATCCCTCGGCCAAATATGATCCGAAACAATATGCCGCAACATCTGCCACGGTCCCGCCACCGTCGCAGAGCATTACACATACAGTGAAGAGCGGTGAAAACCTGGGACTGATCGCAAAAAAATACGGATGTACGGTTAATGAGCTGAAAGCATGGAATAAGCTTGGCTCAAGTACCATCCACCCGGGGCAAAAGCTACTGCTGGCCAAACCTGCCGCCGCAACCACCGCGGCCACGACCTCCGATGCCGACTATGTTTATCATACCGTAAAATCGGGCGACACACTCTGGGATATAGCCAAATTGTACGACGGGGTTACGGTAAATCAGATAAAAGAACTCAATAACATCACCAATGCCAGAAGGTTGAAGTCAGGCGACCGCATCAGGATCGCCTCTAAATAATCCGATGCCCGTAAAGAATAATAACAACCAAAAACGGATATTATGAAAGCCCTGATCCCCAGCCGTTCGCGCTTGCTTATCATCCTGCTTGCCCTGTCGGGATGCATGCTGCTGTCGTGCAATACCGAAGTAAAACC
>CAYOLA010000029.1:0-9066 GCA_964404735.1 uncultured Bacteroidales bacterium | reverse complement strand
ATATTCCTTACTGCCAAATCGCTGAAGGAAGACCGCATCAGGGGTTTCCAGACCGGTTGCGACGATTATATCACCAAACCTTTCAGCACCGAGGAATTGAGTTTGCGGATCGAAGCCATTCTCAGGCGCTGTCAGCTCGATCCGGAAAGCCCTTCCACAAACCCGGCAAAAACCTTTAATATCGGAAAATACGTCTTCGACAGTGAGAACATGACGCTGAGCCTGGCCGGGAATGAACGTTTGTTGACGCGCAAGGAAACTGCCCTTTTAAAGATCCTTTGTCAGAATAGGAATAAGCTGGTTGCCAGGGAATATGTTCTCAGGGAGGTTTGGGGCAATAATGACTATTTCCTCGGGCGCAGCATGGACGTGTTCATCGCCAAGCTAAGAAAACACCTGTCGGGCGATCCCGGCATATCCATCACCAATGTGCACGGTACGGGATTTAAGCTTGACACGGGCGAAAGCAAATAACACGCACGCGGTGCGGATCATTTTCACCATTCTATCCCGGCCTGATCGATCAGGAAAGCATACTCAAGGGCAGTTTCCTTGTATATCTCGAAGCGGCCCGAAGCGCCGCCATGGCCATAATCCATATTCACCTGCAGGAGCAGAAGCCGGTCACCGGTCTTCATATCGCGCAGCTTTGCCACCCATTTGGCCGGTTCCCAGTATTGCACCTGCGAATCGTGGAGGCCTGCGGTAACCAGCAAAGCCGGGTATTCTTTTGCCGCAACATTATCGTAAGGTGAGTATGACAGCATATAATCATAATACTCCCTGTTGTCAGGGTTTCCCCATTCATCATATTCGCCTGTGGTGAGGGGGATATTTTGGTCGAGCATGGTAGTTACCACATCCACGAAGGGTACTGCTGCAATGGCGCCCCTGAAGAGTTCGGGCCGCATGTTTATCACGGCTCCCACCAGCAGACCGCCGGCACTGCCGCCCATGGCAAAAAGCTTTCCGGGATCTGTATACCCGCGCTCGATCAGCATTTCGGCGCAACTGATAAAATCGGTGAAGGAATTCTTCTTTTTAAGCAGCTTTCCGTCGTCGTACCAGCGGCGGCCCATTTCCTCCCCTCCCCTGACATGGGCGATGGCATAGATAAATCCCCTGTCGAGCAGGCTTAGCCTCACCGAACTGAAATACGGATCCATGCTGGCGCCATAGGATCCGTATGCGTAAAGAACAAGTGGATTGGCCCCGTTGCTGTCGAGTCCCTTGCGGTAAACCATCGAAACAGGGATCTCTTCGCCATCGGCGGCAACGGCAAAAACACGTTCCGAAACATATTCGCCGGGATCATAGCCCCCGAGCACTTCCTGCCGTTTCAGCAGGGTGCTTTCCCTGCTTTTCATGTCATAGTCGTAAACGGAATTGGGAATGGTCAGCGACGTAAAGCCGTATCGCAGGATGTGCGTGTCGAAGTCGAGGTTGGTTGACAGGTAAGCCATATAGATCGGCTCATCGAACCGGATGTAATGGTCGTCCCCGCCCTTTTGTTCCATTACACGAAGCCCGGTCAGGCCGCCCGAGCGTTCCTGCAGTGCCAGAAAATCGTTGAACACGGCAAAATCCTCAAGCATCACATCTTCACGATGGGCAATCACCTCTTCCCATTGATTCATCCCTGTATTTGCAATATCCGTTCGCATCAGCCTGAAGTTGATGGCATCATGGTTGGTACGGATGTAAAAGCTGTCGTGGTAATGGCTCACATAATACTCAAGTTCCTTTTGCCTGGGCTGCAGTATGCGGAACTGTCCCAGGGGGTTCGCGGCAGGCAGGAAACGGTATTCGGTCGAAATGCTGCTGAAGGAACCTATCATGATATATTCCATCGATTTGGAAAGATACACACCGGTTCTGAATGTTTCATCCTCCTCATGGTACACCAGCGGGTCACCATTGGGTGATGACCCCATGCTATGCCTGAAAATTTTATGGGGGCGAAGGGTCACCTCGTCCTTGGCAGTGTAAAATGCCGTTTTATTATCGGAAGCCCAGGCAACACTGCCCGTTGTATTGCTGATCCTGTCTTGATATACCGTGCCGTTATCCAGGTTCTTAAACCAGATGGTGTATTGCCGGCGGCTGACCGTGTCGACCCCGTATGCCAGAATACGGTTGTCGTGGCTAACCGAAATGCCGGCAACATGGAAGTAGCTGTAACCTTCGGCCAGCTCGTTTACATTGAGCATCACCTCTTCGGGGGCATCCAAATCGCCCTTTTTACGGCAATAAACGGGATATTCCTTCCCCTCCTCAAAACGTGTATAATAATAATAACCATTGCGTTTATAAGGCACCGACATATCGGACTGTTTGATCCTCCCGACAATTTCATCATAAAGACCGGCCTGAAGCTCTTCTGTATGCTTCATCATTGCCCGCGTGTATTCATTTTCCTGTTCGAGGTAAGCGATCACTTCAGGGTTTTCGCGTTCGTTAAGCCAGTAATAGTTATCGATGCGGGTGTCGCCATGCATCGTGAGGCTTTTGGGAATCTTTTTTGCGACGGGTGCTTCCATATGTATTGTATTTTCCTTGCAGGAGCTGATCATCAAAGCTGCAAATGCCAGCGATATGCAGACAGAAACTAAGGTTTTCATTTCATTTGCTTTAAGGGTACGGGGACTTTGATCTGTGTATAACCAGCAGCACGGCCATTGGTTTACAGCTGCGAATGTATGACATTATCCAATAATCCTGGTTTCAGCAAAAAAAAATTTTACAATCCTGTAATCATTCCGTATCTCCGGCAATTAACTGCTCAGAAGGCCAGGCTAACGCCCAGGCTCGGCATTACGGGCAACTGGTAGATGATCTCATTGGTGACCCTGTCGACATAAAAAACATTCTTCCGGTTATAAACATTGATCACGCTGAGGTCGATTTCGAGCACGGTCCGTTCGTTCAGGCTGAATCGTTTTTTCAGGTCAAAATCGAGCCGGTGATAGGCAGGCAGGCGACCTGCATTGAGATCGGCGTAAAGAATTCCAAGTTCACCGTTGATAACGGTAAAGTCGGTATAGATCCCCTCACCGAAGTTGATCTTTTCATAAAAGCCCTGCGTTTGGGTAAAGGGGAAACCAGACCCAAGGTTCCAGCGAAGGCTCAGTTCCCAGTCGAGCTTGCCGCCAAAGCGATACACCCCCAGCAGGTTAACATTATGGCGCCTGTCGAAGTGCGGGGTATACTTTTCCATCTCCCCAACGGCATTTTCATAAAACCTGTTCACAAAAGCAAAAGAGTATACCGCCCAGATATAAAAACGCCGGTCGTCGTATTTAAACGTGAAATCAATCCCTTCGGCATCGCCCTTTTCAATAATGAAATCCTTTTTCAGCAGGTCGGGCTGGTCCGGGGCTTTTTGTTCATCAAAGATCTTGTTCCGGTTGAGATTTGTAAGCTGGGAGAAATTCTTGTAATAACCTTCGATATTGACAGAAATATGTTTGCCGAGATCAAATTCGGCGCCAAGGATCAGGTGCTGCGACTTTTGCAGGCTGTGTTTCACTTCCCTGCCTTCAAATTCTTTGGGAAGGTTGTCGGGGCCCGATAAAAAGCCGTAAAACAGGTTCACCACATCCCTGTCGGAAGTGGCACTGATCAGGTTCTGCGAGTATAAGCCGCCGGCAAACTTGATCCTGAAGTTATCGGTGGCATTGTATTTAACGGCCAGCCTTGGTTCGGGCGACAATGTCGACAATGATGCATACCATTCAATTCTGAAGCCCGGTTCAATGAGGAACCTTCCCGCTGTTTTTTTATACTTGAAAAAGACCCCCAACTCGGTAGTATTCTGTTTTTGCTGGATGGTGCGTCCCACTGAGTTTATGAAATAATAATCGGTTTTAAACCCCTGCATCTCGATCCCGTATTTGAACTGGTCGCGACCCAGGAAGTAGTTAAAGTCGAACCCCATGTTAAAGCCGCTGATCTCACTTGTCCGGTCGGGATTAATATCATCTTTCAACGAGATATTGTAATCGGACCATGCGGCATGGCCACCGATCATCACCGCTGTTTTGGCGGGGATAATGACAAAATTGGTACCGCCTCCGGCGGCATTCCAGCTAAAATCGGCAATGGATTTATATTTGTTCACCTGATCGGTAAAGTTAAAACCGTAGAAATTGATCTTTGAGCCGTTCCCAAAGTGGAAAGACAGTTTTCCGTATAGGTCAAGGTAGTTGAAAGGCAATCCGTCTTCGCTTACATAATCATAAAACAGATCGGCCGTTTGTTCCAGGTAGGAGTTTTTTGCCGAGAGGATGAATGAGGAACTGGCTCCCCCCTCTTCCTTCTGTTTCGAAAGGGGCCCTTCAAGCATCAGCTTGGCACCGAAGGTACTGGCATCGACCTTACCGGCCAGCCGTTTCTTGTTTCCGTCGCGTGTGGTGATATCCATAATGGAGGATATCCTGCCGCCATACTCTGCATTAAACCCGCCGGTATAGATATCTGCATTGCGGATGATGTCGGTGTCGAAGACCGAAAAGAGCCCGATCGAATGAAAGGGGTTGTAAATGATCATCCCGTCGAGCAATACTTTATTCTGTATGGGGGATCCGCCCCTGATATAGAGTTGCCCGCCCTGGTCGCCCGTGAAGACCACACCCGGAAGCACCTGCAGGTACTGGGCCAGGTCGGGCTGCCCGCCTATTGACGGGATGCGCGTAATTTCCTTGGGTGTTACCTTGTTGACCGATATCTTTGTTTCGGTTCTCGCTTCCTGCCGTTCAGCGGAAACCGATACCTCCTCAAGCATAAATGAAGCCTTGGAGAGGTAAAGGTTTTTGATAATGATCTCATCAGCCTTCACCCTCACTTCCATCGCCAGCGTATCATATCCCAGGCTCGTCACCAGCAGGGTATAATTGCCCGCGGGGATCCGCGAAATCACATACAAACCATTCACATCGCTTGCAGCGCCAATGGAAGTTCCCTTGAGATATACATTGGTAAAGATAACCGGTTCGCCGGTTTCCTTCTCATAGATCGAGCCCCTGATGGTACCTGTTTGCGCATATGCTTCAAGGCCGGAAAGCAGGAACAGAAGAACCGAAATGAGTAGTGTAGCAGAAAATAGTCGTCGCTTCATGATAAAAGTTATATGTGTTGATCCGGGCAATTTGCAAAACTAAACAAAGTTTCCATTCGATCAGGCATCAATGCCACTCACCGTTGGAATCGGCAAAGCGGTGGTTTAACAGGTGACTGCCCCAGCTTATGGTATCGATGGTGCTTTTCCTGAACTTCAATCCAAAATATGTATAATAATACCTGCAGCCAAAAATTCCGAAACCATCAATAATATTGGTATAATCAGGGAAAAAATGCGGATTTGTCAATTGTTCGTATACCAACATGAAAGTTTCCAGCTCATGGTCGGGCAGTGCCAGCATGTAGTCGACGCCCCTGGCTTTTCTTTTCACGGCGGGGTCGATGGGGATCTGCTCCGAAAGATATTTAAAGTACGAATCGAACAACTGGCAGGTAGTATCATCTTCTGCCATTTCCTTTAAGGGATCCATCGTCGGAACCCAGTCAACATACTTATAAAAAGTTTCATTGCCGGCATATTCCCAATACAGGAAGCGCACAATATAATGTTCATGATCATCCGGTGCAAGGCTTCCCCCGAAACCGGGCATGGGTTCGGCCACATAGTTAACCCTGTAAAAGGCGCGCTCACGATAAAAGGCTTCCTGTATGCCAATATCTCCAAAAAGCATGTTCCGCGACCGGGCCTCTGCCCCTGTTTCACGGTTTACCAGCCTGAGAAGATACGCACTTCCCTTGTTCAGCGGCATGTTCGTTTTATAAACGCAATTGGAATGATTGCTGAAAAGGCCCGGTTCTTTATCCCTGCTCACAGGTAAATAATTCACCGGATCGCCGGCCGGTAAGCCGTTGCGGTATTCCTGCAGGGTTACATCGAAAGCATCATCGGGATAATTCACCGAATCATCGGTCATCGTGTATACATAGGGGTCGCCGTCGGAAGTATAAACACGGTTGATCCTGACGTATTGTGCGGTATCCTTGATGTTGATGATGGCATAAACAACCGGGATCTCTTTCCATGCGGCTGTTTCCAGTTCCTTTGAGCATGATATGGAAACCAATACCGGCAGGATGACCAGCATGCGGACAGATGTTTTCATGGCCGGGTGTTTGGTTTTATAAAGGGCACACGTTTGCCGTCAATCGCGGCATCACGGATGCACGCAGCTAATATATAACAAAACTTGATGTTTTCAATGAGAAAACAAGTAAACGGTCATTTTTAACCAGATAATGGCATTACGCCTGCCCGCGAAGTTTTTCGAACAGCATTTTCTCTTCGGGTTTGAGTTTGGTCGGAATGGCTACTTTTACTTTCACGTAAAGGTCTCCGTTCACATAGTCGTGCCGGTAATCGGGCATGCCCATATTTTTCAGCCTGAAGGTTTTCCCGTTTTGTGTTCCCGGGGGGATGCTGATGCTGACGGGACCTTTGAGGGTTTGCACGTTTACCTTTCCTCCGAGCACGGCAGTATAAAGGTCTGTTTCCACAGTTGTGAAGAGGTCATTTTCTTTGCGCGTAAACCTTGGATCGGGAAGGATGCTGATCATGATGTAGAGGTCGCCGCTTTGTCCGCCCTGGTTGCCCCTGGCGCCTTTGCCGCGCACCCTGAGTCTTTGTCCGTCCTTCACGCCCCTGCCGACTTTCACTTTGATCCGTTCGCCTTCGATATCGATCATCCGTTCGGTACCCTGAAAAGCCTCCAGCAGCGTAATGCTCAGGGTGGTGCTGTAATCCCTGCCCTTTGCTGCGGTTTTCCGGCCCTGCTGTGAGCGGTTGCCAAAGCCGGCACCGAAAAAGGTTTTAAAAAAATCCGAAAAGCCGCCTCCGCCAAAAAGGTCGGAAAAGTCATGATCATCGCCCCGCCCGGTATGAAAACCGCCATACTGTCCATGCCCGTAACCCTGGTTGGCGTATGCCCCCTGTTTTTCGTAATGTTTCCAGTTGGCGCCGAGCTGGTCATATTTTTCCCTGTTCGCGGGGTTCCCGATCACCTCATAGGCTTCGCTAACCTCCTTGAACCTGGCCTCTGCAGCCGCATCGCCCTGGTTTTTGTCGGGATGGTACTTCATGGCCAGCTTCCGGTAAGCCTTTTTGATATCGGCCTGCGAAGCCCTTTTATCAACACCGAGTATTTTATAATAATCTTTATATTCCATAGCCTGCAAAAGCAATCAAATATCATACCCACGGGGCGCGAAATGAAATTATGTCAGTTTTTTCGCGGGCAGCATAAAATGGTTATGAATATCGCGTTCAATACCTGACGATCTTCAGGCTCGAAATGGCCGATTCGAAGCGTATGTTTACATTCTTTTCGGCCGAAGCAAAGTTTGGCGTCACATAGGTATTTTTACTCACCTTATCGAATCCCGGCAGGTTTTTGGAAACCATAAAAGTGTTGGTGTTCAGCTCACAGGCAAGTTCGTCGGGCAATTCGATGGTAACCGATGAAACGCCGGTGTCTATATCCAGCATCACGTAACCGGCCAGGCTTCCCAGCCTGACGGTGATGGAGGTTGCGCCCCCGTCGATTTTAATTTTGTTCACGATAAAGTGAGAAAGGTCCAGGTCGATTGCCGCCGCACCCGCATCAATATCGATTTCCCATTCGGGGCCGGTGTTCAGCCTGATTTCCACATCATGAGAACGGTAAAAGCTGAAATGGTCCCTGTTCCTTTCCGGGCCTATCCTTACATGCTGTTTTTCATCATCGGTATAGGTACTCATATAATAAGAACCTGCACTTCCCGAATGCATGAATTCCACCAATTGTCCGGTAGTCCCGGAAATGGTAAATTTACCCGCGGCGGCATCCAGTTCAAGGCTTGCCGGCAGGTCAGCAAGGACCTCAGCATACGAATGCCGGTAGTCACGTTCAACATTTATGCGGGTCTTGCCGGTCCAATGCCAGCCTGAACGCCCGTAGCCGGGGTGAAAGATCATCAGAAGGGCCATGGCAATAATGACAAGGACCGAGCCCAGCAGGCGATAAACAGGTTTCATCGGCAGGATGGAAACTCCCCACAGAAGGAGCAGCAGGGGCCAGAGGTCGAAGATATCTCTCCAGCTAAACCAGATCACATCAAATTGCTTTAACAGGTAGAGGATGCCGAGCACAATGAGCACGATCCCCCAGAAAAGGTTTTTATATTTCATGGCATGATCATATTAAGCGGCCGTCCGCCCGCAGGCGGCTATGCCTGTTTTTTTCCGCCTGTAAAGGCATTCCTGAGCAGGACAATCCCGATCACGATGAGGATGACGGGCCAGAGGTCGCCGAAATCGATCCTCGGCACATAGCGGATCACCAGGAATATCACACCCAGTGAAATCAGGATAAGCCCTGCAATGAGGCTTCCGTCATCTTTTTTAACGTGTTTGTTCTTGTTAACCGGCACCTGCTGCTCCTGCCGGTCCTGATGATCTTTATTGTCTTCCATATTGTTTAGGTTTTGCCCGGACAATGGAGCCGTGATATCGACCGGCAGGACGATCCAGAGTATTACATAAAGGATCACACCGCTGCCACCCAAAACCACGAGCAACACAAAGAACAGTCGTGTGATCACCGGGTCGATGTTCAGTGATTCGGCAATCCCGGCGGCCACTCCGCCTATCATCACATCTTTACTGCTCCTGTACAATCCGGTTCTTTTTTGCATAACGATTCAATTGAGCTGCTGGGCTTATTGTGTGCCGCATCAGCATGATAATATTCCCTGATTCAATTCCCCTACAAATTTATAATTCTTTTAACAGAAATCCTATTCTCCTGCCTGATATTTGATAGCCGATATTTGTAGTGATGGACAATCTTCCGCGCAGCGGAAACTCCGCCGGCGCGCTCCTCTGCCTGAAATCCCTCAGCCAGCGAGAGGTATCTGATTGCTTGTAGCCAAACAGCCGGGTGCTCCCTCCCCCGGTGCCCGGGGTCGGGATGACCAGTGGTTGTTTATTGGCATTTGTGCGTGGGCTGACAC
>CAYOLA010000028.1:0-10912 GCA_964404735.1 uncultured Bacteroidales bacterium | reverse complement strand
AAGGTCATGGTCAATTATTTCAAGGCCATGAACTATATGCAGGCGGGTGAATATGAAGATGCCATTGTGGAAGCCAGGCGCATCATCATCAGGTTGCAGCAGTTGAACAGCAAGTACAAGGACCGCCCAAACAAATATTCCGACGATGCCTTTGCCCATGTGATCGTTGGAATGCTTTATGAGGCCGACGGCGATCACAACAATGCTTTTATTGCTTACCGCAATGCCCTGGATGCCTATGAAGGCCTTTACCGGGAAAATTTCGGACTGGGGCCGCCCGAACAGTTGAAAACAGACCTTTTGCGGTCGGCATATCTCATGGGCTTTTATGATGAACTGGCTTTTTATGAAAAAAAATTCGGGCAAAAATATATACACCCAAAAGACGATGGCGGCGATCTGGTTTTTATTTGGCACAATGGCCTGGGCCCGGTCAAGGATGAGTGGAGCATCACTTTCACCATGCTTCCCGGCGATGCCGGCTTTGTCGTCTTTACCAATGAAGAATACGGGCTTACGTTTCCTTTCTATATCGGGGATCGTTCAAGGGAGGAACAGGCACAATTGCGCGACCTGAACATTGTACGGGTAGCCTTTCCGAAATATGTAGAAAGAAAGCCTGTATTTTCAGGTGCAAACATTCTTTTAGGTAATGAAAGCTACCCGCTGGGGCTTGCCGAGGACATTAACATCATCGCTTTCAAAACCCTTCACGACAGGATGCTGAGGGAGTTTGGCAATGCCCTGCTAAGGGTGGCAACCAAAAAAGCCATTGAACTGGCTGTGCGTAAGGCAACCGCCGGTTCATCCCAGGAAGGGAAACTTGATGCCGGCGACATTGCCCCCGCTGCACTCACCATCATGAATGCCGTTACGGAAAAAGCCGACACCCGCAACTGGCAAACTCTTCCGCACTCAATATACTATACCCGGATCAGGATGCCCGCGGGTAAACAAAAATTTTCTTTCAGGACCAGCGGACCCCGGCATTCATCAAAACAATTTGAAGTGGATATCAGGAAAGGAAAGACTTCTTTTGTTTTGTTCCAAAGCCTTGAATCGCATCAGCCGGGAATGTAATGAAGCCGCCCCTTGTAAACAGACCAGGGGCAAATACAAGCGGTTTTTATCCGGTTAAACAGGCTGTTGTCAAAGTTTTATATTATTAAAACATTGATTATTAGCTGTGCTAAATTGAATAATTGCAGGTTTTTTCATAATTTTGCAAATTCTTATTCCGCAATACTTACATTATGGAAAAAACTAGGGTATTATTTGTGGCCCAGGAAATCTTTCCTTACCTTGAAGAAAGTCACATGGGAAAAATCGGCAGGTACCTGCCACAAGGCATACAGGAAAGAGGTAAAGAGATCCGCACTTTTATGCCCCGTTACGGCAACATCAACGAACGCAGGAACCAGTTGCATGAAGTGATCAGGCTTTCGGGCATGAACCTGATCATCGACGATACGGATCATCCCCTCATTATCAAGGTCGCCTCCATCCAGCAAGCCAGGATGCAAATCTATTTTATCGACAACGAAGATTATTTTCACCGAAAACAACCCCTGGCAGATAAAAACGGGAAATATTTTGACGATAACGACGAACGCAGCATCTTTTTTGCCAGGGGCGTACTGGAAACAGTAAAGAAGCTTGGCTGGGGCCCCGACATCGTTCATTGCCATGGCTGGTTTACCACCCTGCTGCCCCTTTATCTTAAGAAAGCCTACCATGTTAACCCGCTTTTCACCAATGCTAAAATGGTGTTGTCAATATATGATGATGATTTCAGCGGGGAAATGAATGCCGGCCTTCCCGAAAAAATGAAACTGGAAGGCATAACGAATAAAGATCTTGCACACTATAAGAAACCGGATTACGTTAATCTCATCAAAGCGGCCATCGGATATTCAGATGCCATCATTATCGGGAGCGAAAAGATCAACCCGGAAATCGAAAAACATCTGAAAAGCGTTAAACTGCCCATATTGCCATACCAGGATGAAGAGTCCTTTATTGACGTATATGCGGCCTTTTATGATGAAATACTGGAAAAATAACCCGGCTGCCTGTTTAAACGATACCCAAACACCGGAAAATATTGAAAACACGAGTAGTATTTTCAGTTTCACTTTTATTGCTGTTCACATTTCTTATCATTTCATGCAATAAAAAGCCTGATCAGGTGGGCATCGGCCTTCAGCCTGCTTCTGCAGAATTGACGGTTAGTTTTGATGATAACAGCGGCCTGCTGGTTCATTCCGTTCGCGAAGATTCGGTGCGTACCGATGGCAACGCCATCAAGACCGGTATGCTGGGAAGCATGATGGACCCGGTTTTCGGGCTCACTACGGCTGAGATCTTTACCCAATTCAGGCTTCCCGAAAACGGGCATGACTACGGATCGGATCCCGTACTCGATTCGATTGTCCTTTCACTTGCCTACTCAGGGTTTTATGGCGATACCGCTTCACAGCAAAGTATCAGGGTTTACGAGCTGAGCGGGGAAATGTTTCCCGATTCGGTGTATTATTCCAATCAAAGCATTCCCGACGACGGGCAGGAAATTGCCTCGGTGATCTTTGTTCCCATGCCCGGCGACAGTATCACGGTTGGCGGAAACCCGGCATCGCCCCAGTTAAGGATCCGCTTGTCGGATGAGTTTGGCCAGAAACTGATGAACGCAGCTTCCGATGTTTACAGCGATAACGAAAGCTGGCTTGCATTCATGAAAGGATTACGCATTACGTCCGATCCGGCTTTGGCCGGTGGCGGGATCATGTTGTTTGATATGCTTGCAACCAATACGGCACTTACCATTTATTACCGTACCGGTGAACCCCAGGATACGCTGTCATTTGCTTTCGTCAGCAACAGCAATTGTGCCCGCTTCACAGCTTTCGACCATAACGGGTATCTGGATGCCCTCCCCGAATTCAGGGCCCAGGTGCTGGAACAGGACACCACCCTTGGCATGGAAAAATTTTATTTGCAATCCATGGGAGGCGTTAAGGCGCAGATCCGCCTTCCCGATATCATAGATTATTTCAAGGATGGCCCGGTAGCCATCAATGAAGCGAAGCTGATCTTTTACATCAATGACGACGGATCCGGTTTGACAGCACCGCAGCAACTCGGGCTGGCCCTGATCGACGAGGAAGGTAATTTTAAGCCATTGCCTGATGCAGGCGAGGCTGGTTCCTATTACGGCGGGATGCTGAATGCAAACGAAACGGAGTATTATTTCCGCATTTCACGGCATGTGCAACGCGTGTTAACAGGGCAATCGGCCAATTATCCGCTCGCCCTCCTCATCTCAGGGGCTTCTTTCAGGGCAAACAGGGTGGTCCTTCATGGCCCTGATCAGATCAACGGCGAAATGCGAATGCGGCTGAATGTGATTTATACAGTCGTTCAGTGATTTTTGCCCCGCCCCGGCATCAACACCATGTATATTTACCATTATAAGCGTATCTTTGTCGATAGTTTTTCTAATTACAGCATATGTGTGGAATAGTTGGATACATTGGTCCCCGCGAAGCATATCCGGTGCTCATCAAGGGTTTAAAAAGGCTTGAATACAGGGGCTACGACAGCGCCGGCATTGCCCTTTACAACAACAGCCATCTGAATGTTTACAAATGCAGCGGCAAGGTAGCCGACCTCGAAGCTTTTGTCAGCGAAATGGATACCGGTGGGACCCTGGGCATGGCACACACACGCTGGGCCACACACGGGGAGCCGACCGATCATAACGCCCACCCACACTATTCCGAATCGGAAAATCTGGCCATTATTCACAATGGCATCATTGAGAATTATCAAACACTGAAAGAGGAACTCATCAATCGCGGGCATCGTTTTTCGAGCGAAACCGATACCGAGGTACTCATACAACTGGTAGAGGATATTCTCGAAAATGAAATGGTAAGCCTGGAAGAAGCCATCCGGATCGCACTCAACCAGGTGATCGGCGCCTATGCCATTGTGATCATCTCAAAAGATGATGAGGATACCATGTATGCCGCGCGCAAAGGCTCGCCCCTGGTAATCGGGTTTGGGAAGAACGAGTTTTTTCTTGCGTCGGATGCAACACCCATCGTTGAGTATACGAAAAAGGTTGTTTACCTCGACGATGAGGAGATTGCCATTATCAGCCGTAATGGCGACTTTAAGATCAAAACCATTAAGAACAGGGAAAAGACACCCTATATCCAGAAGCTTGAATTTAACCTGAGTGAACTGGAAAAGGGTGGTTACGATCATTTCATGCTGAAGGAGATCTATGAGCAGCCCAGGTCGATCCGCGACAGTTTTCGCGGCAGGCTCCGTCCCGATGGTGAAGTGATCCTCGGGGGTATCAGGGATTACGAAGAAAAGGTGCTCAATGCCAGGCGTATCATTATCGTAGCCTGCGGAACATCATGGCATGCGGGCCTGGTAGGTGAATATCTGCTCGAAGATATTGCCCGCATATCGGTAGAGGTTGAATATGCTTCCGAATTCCGCTACCGTAATCCCGTCATCACCGAAGACGATGTGGTCATTGCCATTTCCCAGTCGGGCGAAACAGCAGATACCCTGGCCGCCATTGAGTTGGCCAAATCGAAGGGTGCCACCATACTGGGCATCTGTAACGTGGTGGGTTCATCCATTGCCCGGGCCACCCATGCCGGGGTTTATACCCATGCCGGGCCTGAGATCGGTGTTGCTTCCACCAAGGCCTTCACGGCTCAGGTAACCATCCTCATCCTGATGGCTTTGCGTTTTGCCCGCAAAAAGGGACACATCCCCCAGTCGAAATACCACCAGTATTTTAGGGAGATGGAACTCATCCCCGATAAAATTGAGAAAGCCCTTTTGGTCAATGACTATGTAAAGGAGATTGCTGAAAAATATCAGGACGCGAGGAATTTCCTGTACCTTGGCCGGGGACTTAATTTCCCGGTCGCCCTTGAGGGGGCGCTCAAGCTTAAGGAGATCTCCTATATCCATGCCGAAGGTTATCCGGCAGCGGAAATGAAGCACGGCCCCATTGCCCTGATCGACGAAGCCATGCCGGTGGTTTTCATTGCACCAAGTTCAGGAACCTACGAAAAGGTGATCAGCAACATACAGGAGGTGAAAGCCCGGAAAGGCAAGATCATCGCCATCGTTACCGAAGGCGATACCATGGTGCGCGACCTGGCCGATTACGTGATTGAAATACCGGCAACCGATGAACTCATGACCCCGCTCCTGGCTACCATCCCCCTGCAACTTTTGTCGTACCATATAGCCGTGTTGCGTGGCTGTAATGTTGACCAACCCCGGAACCTGGCGAAATCCGTTACGGTGGAGTAAAACTCAGAACCTGGCTTCCACAGCTTTCCAATCCACCAGCTTCCAGAAGTCTTCGATATAGGCAGGCCTGGCATTTTGTTTATCCAGGTAGTAAGCATGTTCCCATACATCGCAGGTCAGCAGGGGGGTAAATCCCCTGCGAAGCGGGCAGTCGGCATTGGAGGTCTGCTGAATGTCGAGGTTGCCGTATGCATCTTTCACCAGCCAGGCCCAGCCCGAGCCGAACAGCGTGGCCGCAGCCTTGGAAAACTGCTCCTTAAAGGCTTCAAAGGATCCGAAGAATTCTTTGATGGTTTCGGCCAGCTTTCCTTCCGGTTCCCCGCCGCCATCAGGGCTCATACAATTCCAATAAAAAGTGTGATTCCACACCTGGGCGCCATTGTTGAAAATGCCGCCGTCGGCCTTAACAATGATCTCCTCCAGTCCGGCCTGCTCAAAAGCTGAGCCGGCAATGAGCTTGTTCAGGTTGTTGACATAGGCCTGGTGGTGTTTGCCGTAATGAAACTCAATGGTCCTTTTCGAAATAAAGGGTTCAAGTGCATCTGCCGCATATGGCAGTTCAGGTAAAGTAAATGACATGACAAAGTATTTTATCGGTTTTTATTCAGTGAACCATAAAGATACAAAAAAAGGGGACTTTACCGGCCGGTGCGAAAAAATTCCATGGCTCTAAGCATGGTTTCGTCAATCTGGTGATAGATGGGGTAAAACCCGTAATCGTCGTAAAGGTTGCGGGCAATGAAGGCTTTCATCAGGGTTTTAATGCGTGCTGAGGATAAGCGGATGCCTTCACCGTTTTTTTCAACGCCTTTTGTTGCAGCCCACTCAACAAAATCATTAAAAATGGCGGGGCCGATATGGAAATTGTTGTTGAAATCATCGAAGGAAGCATAGGCTGCAAGCTCCCCGCGGTGTGTATCGGTATAATTGAAAGCGTACTGGAATATCAGCCCTCTGTCGAGCAGCTTGTTATAGTATTCCGGATAATCTGAAGCATTGTAGGGGACGAAAATATCGGGTGTGATGCCTCCGCCGCCATAAACCGTTTTTCCGCCTTTTGTGCTGTATTTGAGCGAATCATCGAAGTGGATGCTGTCGGCCCCCGACATTTCACCATTTACAAAACGATCGAAGAAATCGTCATAGTATTCCCGGCTTCCGTTTTGGTAAGGCCGCTGTATGCTTCTGCCGCTGGGGGTATAATACCTGGCAATGGTCAGGCGTACGGCGGAGCCGTCAGACAGGCTAAGCTGTTCCTGCACCAGGCCTTTCCCGAATGACCTGCGGCCGATGATCAGCCCGCGGTCATTATCCTGAACGGCACCGGCAACGATCTCGCTGGCCGAAGCGGAACCTTCATTGATCAGTATCAGCAGCGGCTGTGTTTCGAACATACCTTTTCGTGTGGCGTAGGAATAGGTGCGGGGCCGGTTATTGCCTTCGGTATATACGATCAGGTCATCGGCCTGAAGGAATTCATCGGCCATTTGTATGGCGGCCTGCATATAACCGCCGGTATTTCCCCGCAGGTCGAGGATCAGGCTGGTCATGCCCTTGCTGAGGAGCGTCTTCAGAGTCAGTATGTATTCTTCGTAGGTTGTATTGGAAAATTTACTCACCTTGATATACCCGATCGTGTCGGCAGGCATGTAAAACATATCAATGCTGTATGTCGGGATCACATCGCGGGTAATTGTGAATTCGAGCAGGTCCGTCACGCCTCTTCTGAATATGCTCACGTCCACCCTGGTTCCCCTTGGCCCCTTGAGCATGCTGATCACGTCCCTGTCGCGGATGCCGGTCCCTGCCACCAGGCTGTCGCCCACTTTAACAATGCGGTCGCCGGCCAGCAGCCCCAGTTTTTCCGACGGCCCCCCGCTGATGGTCTGTATCACGGTGATGGTGTCGTTCTCGATACGGAACTGTATTCCGATACCCTCAAAATTACCCATCAGTTGTTCGTTCACTTCTGCCAGCGATTCGGCAGGGACGTACTGGCTGTGGGGGTCAAGGTTCTCAAGGATCCCTTCTATGGCGCTTTCAGAAAGCTGTTCCTTTGATACGGAATCGACATAGTTGCCGGTGATATAACGTATCAGGTCCGATACTTTGTCATAACGATCGGCTGAAGGTAAAAAAAGCCTCAGGGGCTGTTCATGATGCGGTGCCAGGCGGGTGCCCGCCCACATACCTGTCAGCAGCACAAGCGCAAAAATGATCGGCAGGTAATACCTGAAATGAATGCCTTTGTTTCCCATGCCGGATTCTTTCCTTATTTACAGAATTATAAGAGGGTCTGCAAAGTTACAAAAATTGATGGTTTGTATTAATCAGGGAATATCGGGCCCATCCTGCGGTGCGGGATCGGTTTCTTTAAAATTCAGGGCCGCCGAATTGATGCAATATCGCAGGCCGGTGGGTGGCGGACCGTCGTTGAACACGTGGCCCAGGTGGCTGCCGCATCCCCCGCAGATCACCTCGGTCCGGATCCCGTATGACCGGTCTTCCCTGTAAATGATGCTGTTTTCGGATGCGGGTTCGAAAAAGCTTGGCCATCCGCAACCCGAATCGAATTTTGTGTCGGAACTGAAAAGATGATCACCGCAGGCGGCACAATGGTAATCACCTGTCCCGACCAGGGCGTAATATTCTCCTGTAAATGGCCTTTCGGTGGCACTTTCCCTCAGTATGCTGTACTGGAGGGGGCTGAGGAGTTTTTTCCACTCCTCATCTGTTTTTGCATTCGGAAAATCCATTTCGGATTGTTTTTTCATGTGCATGGAATTACTGCAAGAACCAGCTGCCAGCAAGAACGCCAGCAGGGCTGTAAAAATGATAACTGCAAAATTCGTCTGCATATAGTTTGTTTTTATAATTTTATAACAATCAGCAAGGGCCATTGTTGCAATAAGCAGGGTATATTATGAGTTATAATTCCGAAACCGCTACCAAACTCTTTTCACGGAATTTATGACCGCTAAAAAAACACTGGCATTGATACTGTTTTTGGCCACCGGATCTGGCCTGCATTCGCAAAGTTTCAGGGAAGAACAGATGGCGCATGTGCGTGTGGCCAAGGCTTATGAAGAAAAGTCAGGGATCGTGACGGCCAGGCTCGAAACCAGGTCTCTTGACCTGACTTCACTTGAGATCTTCATGCGGGCATTCAAAAAGGAGCGGAAGCTGGAGATATGGGGGCGCGACAGCCTGCAGCCGCATTATGTATTGTTGGGCGAATACCGCATCTGCCGGACTTCAGGAAAGCCCGGCCCTAAACGTAAGCGCGGCGATATGCAGATACCCGAAGGCTTCTACCATATTGACCGTTTCAATCCCTGGAGCCAGTTTTATCTTTCGCTGGGGATCAATTATCCCAACAGATCCGACAGCCTGCTCTCGGAAACCAGAGACCTGGGTGGCGACATCTTTATCCATGGCGCCTGCGTGACCATCGGCTGTCTGCCAATGACCGACGACAGGATAAAGGAGATTTACATAATGGCCGTAGAAGCGGTTAACAGCGGCCAGGGGAAGATACCCGTACATATATTCCCGGCAAGGATGCAGGGAGATGGCTACCTGGCACTTCTCGACGAATATGCAACGGATGAGCCCCTGCTTGTTTTCTGGAGAATGCTTGAAGAAGGTTTCCTGTATTTTGAAATGAATAAAACCCTTCCTGTTATCACCATCGACAAGGAAGGCAGGTACTGTTTTTACTGATGCTGCCTGCCTTCAAAATCTGCCGGTCATATCCCGGTGTTCCGGGATGCCGCCGCACCGGTCCGTCCGGAACAGCCTGATGCCGTTTCTTTTTCTGCCGGATATATTAAATTTATTTAACTTTGTCGGCCTGTTTGGGCTTCGATAAACCCGGCAGCCAAACGACCTTAATCTATTGAAGTATGGTGACCATTGGCGGAAGGCTCTTAAATAGCAATGACTTTTACGACATATTGTTTGGAGGGAAGAAGGTTGCTCTCGACCCAGTTGCCCTGAAAGAGGTTGAAAAGAGTTATTCATTCCTTAAAAAGTTTGCCAGCGACAAGATCATCTACGGGATCAACACCGGGTTGGGACCCATGGCTCAGTATAAGGTCAACAAGGAAGACCAGATGCAGCTGCAGTACAACCTGATTCGCAGCCATGCATCGGGTTCGGGCAACAATATGCATTATATGGCCGTGAAAGCATTGATGGTGGCGCGGCTCAACAATTTTATGCTTGGCTATTCGGGCATCCATCCCGAAATCGTATATCTCCTGAAGGATTTTATCAATTACGGTGTTTTTCCCCTGATACCCGAGCACGGGGGCGTAGGTGCCAGCGGCGACCTGGTGCAACTGGCCCACCTGGCGCTTTGCATGATCGGCGAAGGGGAAATATTTTACAAGAATTATACCCATCAGGCGTCCACGGTTTTTGAGGATACGGGGCTGAAACCGGTCCGCATCCATATCCGTGAAGGCCTGGCCATGGTCAACGGAACCTCATGTATGTCGGGGATCGGCATGCTGAATGTCATCAAATCGCGGAAATTGCTCGACTGGACCCTGATGGCCTCGGCCATGATCAATGAAGTGGTTGAAACTTACGACGACCATTATTCATATGAACTGAACCGCGTTAAGCTGCACAAAGGACAGAATGAGATCACCGACCGCATGCAAAAGATACTGGCAGGCAGCAGGCTGGTGCGAAAAAGAGCCGATCACCTGTACAACGGCAATGGAAAAGGGGAACAGGTATTTAGCATGAAAATCCAGGAGTATTATTCGCTTCGTTGTATCACACAGATCCTTGGCCCGGTGCTCGACACCGTTGACAATGCCGAAAAAGTGCTGATAGATGAGATCAATTCTGTGAACGATAACCCGGTGATCGACTACAGGCATGAAAGCGTGAATCACGGCGGGAATTTTCACGGCGACTATGTTTCGCTCGAAATGGATAAGTTGAAAATTGCTGTTACGAAATTGTCGATGCTGGCCGAACGGCAACTGAACTTTCTCATGAATGAAAAACTCAACAACAAATTGCCGCCATTCGTGAACCTCGGCACCCTCGGCCTGAACCTGGGCATGCAGGGAGTGCAGTTCACGGCCACTTCGACCGTAGCCGAAAACCAGGCATTGTCAACCCCCATGTACGTACACAGCATACCCACCAACAACGATAATCAGGATATCGTAAGCATGGGAACGAATTCGGCCCTTATGGCCATGAAGGTGATCGACAATTCCTTTGATGTGCTGGCCATTGAACTGATAGCGCTGCTGCAGGCCATCGACTACCTGGATTTTGAAACCAGGCTGTCGCCGCTGACACATACAGCCTATTCAACGCTTCGCAAGATCGTGCCACGTTTTACCGACGACACACCGAAATACAAAGATATCAGGCGTGTGAGAAACCATATACAAGCCAATGATGCCATTAATACCATACAGCCATGACGGATTTTGCTCTTGTTACCGGCGGATCGAGGGGAATTGGCAGGGCCGTTTGCATCAGCCTTGCCGCAAAGGCTTACCACGTCCTTATCAATTATCTCAGCAATGAACAG
>CAYOLA010000027.1:0-9685 GCA_964404735.1 uncultured Bacteroidales bacterium | reverse complement strand
TTGTATATCAAAGGATGCCACGCCTTTGTGCTCGGCAAGTATCCACAGTTCGTTTTGGTTCTTCTTCCCGATCCCGTTGATGTTGTTCCGGTAACCGTTTACCGGTTCGGTGCTTTCATATTTATAGATGTTGAACCGGCCCGTTTCCGGGTCGAAATGGCACAGCCCGCCTCCCCAGGTGCCCAGCCAGAGTTTACCGGAATCGTCGGCCAGCAGGGCCCTGATAATATTTTCCCTGGAAGTGAACAGGCCGGGATCCGATGCGTTTTGGACAAGCAGGGGGAAATGCTGCCATTCGCTTGTCAGGATGTTGAAACGCAACAGCCCGAGCTGGCTGCCAAACCATACAAGGTGGCTGTTGCCGGGATCCGGTCCGGCACAGATCAGGGTGTTGATGAAGCGGGGCTGCTCCACCGTGATCTGCTCCGACGGCAGATGGTTGGTGAAGGTCCTGCTTTTGGGATCGTAAATATCAATGCCGTATGCATCGGTGCCGATGATGATATGCCCCGACCGGCTTTCGAGCAGGTACTTCACCTTGTTTTTGGTCAGTGAAGTGCTGTCGCCGGGCTTAGCAAAATAATGCCTGAAGTGTTTTTCGCCGGGCATAAAAGTGCTGATGCCCCTGCCAGTAGCCACCCATATGCGGCCTTCACGGTCCTGTAGTATTGATGTTACGTCATTGTCGCAAATAGAATTGCTGTCGGAAGGATTATGCCTGAGCAAATGGATCTCACTGCCGTCGAAGCGGCAAAGCCCGTTCCGTGTGCCTGCCCAGATAAAGCCGTCGGCATCTTTCATAACACTGCTTACCTCGTCGGATGGGAGGCCTTTCTCCCTGTTCAGAACATTGAAAATATATTGTCCGTGAACCGGGATGACTGTGAAGAAGCTGCCTGCCCACAGCCATATCAGCATGGTGAGGATGTATATGTTCTTTTTAGCCGTCATCCTTTTTTAGAACCCATTGCCGGTGTTTTAGTAAGCAAACCTGTGCATTCCCGGATATTTTCTTTACTGAAAGTCCGTTTAAAAATGCGGGGGCTGCTTTGCCCCGGGGGCCGGATAGAAGATTATTTTAGTTTTTTGAACCGGCTGAAGTCCTCTTCGAGGATCAGGCTGTTAAGGCTTTCCAGGTCGTTGGCGTATTGCTGTTTCAGCCCACAGTCGTACATCGCCTCCAGCGGGTCGCTGTCGATGATCATGCCCATGATCTCAGCGGCATCCGGCGTTTTCTCCAGTGCTATATATTCTTCATAGCCCATGCTGATGAAAGCTACGTTTTCGTCGATCCCGCGGTTGTCGAGCAGGAAGCCGCCGGCAAGTTCCGTCGGCAGGGCGGGCCGTCCCTGGTATTTCAGGTCAGCGGGAGCCGGAAAGGAGAGCAGCGTGCTCTTGTCGCTGCTCAGGATCACCGGTACCTTATCAAAATAATCGCCATGGGTCCGGTAAATGATGGCGCGCGGGCCGGGAGCGGAAACCACCGCCTGCTGCGTTTCGGCAGTGCCGCGCTGCGATACCTGCCTGCACGAGAACAGCAGGCCCGAAGCGGCAATAAACATAAAGATCAGGGTCGTTTTCATTTCAATGTCTTACTTTGGAATGTTTTTTGTTTGCAATGATATAAATTTATGGCCAATTTAAACGGCTCATATCAATTATTATTAACTTTGTAGCCTTATAACATCAATACATCAAAACTTTTTTGCGATGAAAAAAACAATGATCATGATTGCCGTTTTCGCCTTTGCCCTTTCGGGCCTGCGTGCGCAAAACGCTGAAGAACCGGTGGCCAACCCCAATGCACCGGTCATCACCTTCGAAAAACTCGTTCACGATTATGGCACCATACTGCAGAATTCCGATGGTACCTGTGAGTTTAAATTCACCAACGACGGCAAGGAGCCGCTGATCCTATCAAGGCCGAAATCGAGCTGCGGATGCACCGTCCCTACCTGGCCAAAACAACCCATCCTCCCCGGTAAGAGCGATGTGATCAAGATCAGTTACACCACCAACAGGCTGGGCCCGATCAATAAATCGGTCACCATATACAGCAATGCCTCCAACAACCCGGTGAGGCTGCAGATAAAAGGAAAGGTTATTGCGGCACCCGAAGAGGTGATGCCCGAAAAGGAAACCAGCGGGGCCGCACCGGTAAATAAATAATATCACAGCCCGGTAGCGATGCCGGGTTTTTTTTATTATCCCAAATCAAAACGCCATGCCTGAGATCTCTCAAAAAGGGCAGATGATGCCCGAATCACCCATCCGCAAGCTCGTTCCGTATGCCGATGAAGCAAAAAAACTGGGACGGAAGGTTTACCACCTCAACATCGGGCAGCCCGACATAGAAACGCCGGCCGTTGCACTCGATGCTGTCAGGAATTTCAGCCAGAAAACAGTTGCCTACAGCCATTCGGCAGGCATACTGTCATACAGGCAAAAGCTGTGCGAGTATTACAAAAGGTACAACATCATGCTCACGCCTGACGACATCATTGTGGGAGCGGGCGCCTCCGAGGCCATCCTCTTTGCCATGAACACCTGCCTCGACAATGGCGACGAGATCATCATTCCCGAGCCTTTCTATGCCAACTACAACGGGTTTGCCATCAATGCCGGGGTGAAGGTGGTGCCCATCTTTTCCGATATTTCAACGGGTTTTGCCCTTCCGCCCATCGCCGAATTCGAGAAGGCGATCACGGAACGCACCAGGGCCATCCTTATCTGTAACCCGAATAATCCCACGGGGTACCTTTACTCAAAAGAAGAACTGGAGTTGCTTCGTGATATCGTGAAAAAGCATGACCTCTACCTGATCACCGACGAGGTGTACCGTGAGTTCTGCTACGATGGGCACAGCCATTACTCAGCCATGTACCTGGAAGGCATCGAAGACAATGTGATCATGATCGACTCGGTGAGCAAGCGGTACAGCGCCTGCGGGTTCAGGATCGGTTGCATGATCTCCAGAAACAGGGAGGTGATGCTTACGGCCATGAAGTTTGCACAGGCCCGTCTGAGCCCGCCCACTTTCGGACAGGTGGCGGCGGAGGCGGCCGTCGACACGCCGGAAAGCTATTTTGAGGCGGTGGGCAAAGAATACCTCGCACGCAGGAACGTGGTGGTGGAAGCCATCAACAACATGCCCGGCGCATACTGCCCCGTCCCCAAAGGCGCTTTCTACGTGGTGGCCAGGCTGCCCGTTGACGATTGCGATCGTTTTTGCCGCTGGCTGCTCGAAGATTTTGAGTACGGCAATGCCACGGTCATGCTCGCCCCGGCATCGGGCTTCTATTCCACCAAAGGCAGGGGGCTGGATGAGGTCAGGATCAGCTATGTGCTGAACACGGCCGACCTGGAAAAGGCCATGGAATGCCTGGCCGAAGCCCTGAAGGTCTATCCGGGAAAAACCAATTAACGAAAAGCCTTTTTTCCGGCAGGCGGTCAGCCTGTCAGAAATCCTCATAGAGAAGATATTTCTTCCTTATCTTATTAAATGCCTTCAGTTCGCCGGCCCAGCTCTCCCTTATGGCTTCGGGGCTGAAGCCGTCCATGATCTGCTGCCTGAGCACATCCGTGCCGGCCAGCCTGTCAAAATAAGCATTAAAGAAGTCCTCGCCCATCCCCAGTTCCCGGTAGGCATCGCAAAGCCATGTCAGCTTGAGGTGCACTTCATGCTCCCGGTATTTTTCTGCATGGTCGCCGAGCCGGAAGCCATGGCATTCATGCCCTTCGAGGGGCGGGTGGGCCGCGCCCGGCGCCGGAAAGGGCGTAAAGGTATAAGTGCCGGATTTTAATTCGGGATGCCCGTAAAGGGTGAAGGGAAAATCCGTACCCCTGCCTACGCTCACCACCGTGCCTTCGAAAAAACACAGGGAAGGGTAAAGGTATACGGCCTGCCAGCCGGGAAGGTTGGGCGAAGGCCGCTGTGGCAGCGGGTAAAGCCGTTCTCTGTCGTAATTCTTTAACCCGACCACCTGCAGATCGCACTGAAGGCTGTCGGCAAGCCAGTATTCACCATTGACCATGCAGGCGTATTCCCCGATGGTCATGCCATAAACCACCGGCACGGGATGCATGCCCACGAAGGAGGCATATTCCTGCCTGAGCACCGGCCCGTCGAAATAAAAGCCGTTTGGGTTCGGGCGGTCGAGTACGATCAGGGGCAGGCCCTGTTCCGCGGCGGCTTCCATTACAAGGCTAAGGGTGGAGATATAGGTATAAAAGCGTGCGCCTACATCCTGCAGGTCGAAGAGCAGGATGTCGAGCCCCTGCAGGTCTTCCGCCGCCGGCTTGCGCCGGGAGCCGTATAAGGATATCACGGGCAGGCCGGTGGCCGTATCGCGGCCGTCCCTGATATGCTCTCCGGCGTCGGCCAGCCCCCTGAAACCATGCTCGGGCGCAAAGATCCTCCGCAAATCAACACCCAGCGCCAACAGGCTGTCGGCCAGGTGCCTCTTCCCGATCATGGATGCATGATTGGCAATCAGCCCGACGCGCCTGCCTTCAAGCAGCGGCAGGTAACGGAAAGTCAGGCATGCTCCGCTTATCAGCACCGCCTCCTGATCTTCCTCCCCCTGCAGAAGGGCCGGATCGCAGGCAGATATGGCCGGAAGGCAGGCCAGGGAAAGTAAGCAAAGCCAGTGGCGGAGCGATACGGAAAACGCGAAAAATGTCATCATTTGAAAGTATTGCCTGCGATAATAAACGTGAAATGCCATCCAAGGGCTAAATTTAATAAATTTGCCGAAGCAATCATCCGTAAAACCTTGAATTTCGAACTTTTTATAACGCGGCGCGTGATCCGGAAAGGCAAATACAACCTTTCCGCCCCGGCCATACGCATTGCCGTGCTGAGCATCGCGCTGGGACTGGCCGTAATGATCGTCTCCCTGGCCATACTTACAGGCTTCCAGCGGGAGATCAGGGAAAAGGTGGCCGGATTCACTGCCCACATCACCATCACCAGCTATGATTTTAACAAATCGCTCGAATCATCTCCCATTTTGATGAACCAGCCTTTCTACCCGCATCTCGACACCGTGAAAGGCATCAGCCACATCCAGGTCTTCGCCATGAAAGGGGGCATCATCAAGACGGATGATCAGATCGAAGGCGTGATCGTAAAAGGGGTGGGAGGCGACCACGACTGGAGCAGGCTGGAAAAATGGCTGGTGGAAGGCAGGATGCCTGATTATTCTGGAAATGCTGTATCAAACGACATATTGCTGTCGGTGCACCTCGTGCGCAGGCTGGGTTTTTCCCTGGGTGACGACCTGCGCATGTATTTTGTCACCGAAGGTGAAAGGCAGCCCAGGGGAAGAAAATTTACTATTGCCGGGATATACAACTCAGGGCTGGAAGACTTTGACGCCCGTTATGTTTTTGCCGACATCGGGCATATCCGGCGCCTGAACAACTGGCCTGATGATATGGTGAGCGGCTTTGAAGTGCTTGTCGACGACTTCAGCCGCCTCGACAGGATGGGGGAGGTGGTGAAAACCTCGGTTGGCTACTACCTCATGGCCGAAACCGTGAAGGAGCGCGAGCAGCAGATCTTCGAATGGCTGCAGTTGCAGGATATGAACGTGGTGGTGATCGTGGTTCTGATGCTGCTGGTGGCCGGGTTTTCCATCATTTCAGCCCTCCTTATCCTCATCCTCGAAAAGATCGGCATGATCGGGATACTCAAGGCTTTGGGGACCAGGAACCGGAGCATAAAGGTGATCTTCATCTTTCATGCCATCTACATCACGGCGGTGGGCATGTTCTGGGGCAATGTGGCGGGTATCGGCCTTTGCCTGCTTCAGGTGCATTTTGAACTTATCCCGCTCCCGGTCGAATCCTATTATGTTTCCACCGTCCCGATCAACCTTTCGGTTATCAACGTCGTTTTACTGAACCTTGGAACCATCTTGCTTTGTACGTTCATGTTGCTGTTGCCCAGCGACATCATCAGCAGGATCAGTCCCCTCCGGGCCATCCGGATGAAGTGACCCCCTCAGATCACCTTTCCGGCCAGGTAGGAGAAGAGCATGAGGCAGCCGGCTGCCAAAGTAAAGATTGCGGCCACCCCCCTGTATTTTTTCAGCCGCGGGATGCGGTAGATGATAAGCACCGGCATGATACAGAGGAAAAAGGCAATGGGTGGTGCGACCACCTCGCCCAGCACATCAAGGATTGGGAGGTGCAGGATGGTGATCACCCATATCACCAGCAGGAAGATTGCCAGCAGCAGGTCGTCGAAGGCCATTACCCTGAAGATGCCGGCCGGGCTTTTCAGGCTTATCTCGCGCAGGTCTTTGAGTATCTCCCGAATGCTTTCCCTGGCTCCCAGAAAGGTGCCGGTAAATGAGGTGATCAGGGCGAGCTGGCTGATCAGCGGACCTGCATAGGCAAGCGGGGAACCCTGCGACTCTTCGGCAAGCACGGTGAGCACGGACAGGTTTTCGCTTACAGCCCTTTCAAGGGCTTCAGGGTTTAGTGAAAACACGCATGAAATTACAAAGAACATGATAAAAACAAATAACAACAGCATCGACAGCATCACAACGCTGTTGCTCCGGTCAAGCACCTGCCTGGTGTCAAGCCCTTCTTTTTTAAAGGCGATGATCATGCTCGACAGGGCCGGGTAATAAGAGAAAGACAGTATGAATATGGGAAAAAGCAGGAGGAAGTGGTCAGCCTGCGCATGGAAACCGTGGATATGGGTGATCCCGCTCAGGTTCCATTGCGGGATGAGGTAGATGGAAACGGCCAGCAACATAATTACCAGCAGGAAGGTGAAAAAACTCATAAACCTGAGCATGATCTTCTCGCCGATGCGGATCACCAGGATCAGTATTGCAAGGATCAGCAGGCTCAGGAAGGGAGAATGGGAGATGTCCCTATCCGTAACCCCCGTATCCCGCATGAAGGCGCCCAGGTCGTCGTTGAGGCCGCTCGAATAAACAATCAGCAACATAAACAGCGTTACGAAGAAAAGCAGGTTGATCCACAGCCCTGCTTTCATGCCGAAAAACTCATTAACGGCTCCGCTGTAGTCTGATTCGCTCTTTGCTTCGGTAAGCATGATGCCGATGTTGCGGTGGGCGAAATATACGGCCGGCAGGCTCACAAGGGTAACAAGCAACAGTATGGCAAGGCCCGCCAGACCGGCAGTTACAGGAAGAAATAGGATGCCTGCCCCCACGGCAGTACCAAACATGGTCATGGTCCATGCAAGCTGTTCTTTCGTCATAACATGGGTTTTAATTTTAAGAAAGTGCAAAATTCACGGCTGCCTCGGCATGGATATCGGTGGTGTTGAAAAGGGGAATGTCGAAATCTTCCTGTTTCAGCAGCAGGGGGATCTCGGTGCATCCCAGGATGATGCCTTCGGCACCCTTTCCGGCCAATTCCCCGATGATCTCCCCGTAGCGGCTTATGGCTTCGGCAGTGAATATTTCTTTACTGAATTCCTCAAAGATGGTTCGGTTAATGTAGTCGCGGTCGCTGATGCCAGGGATCAGGGTTTCAACATTGTGTTCTGCCAGCTTATCGCGGTAGAAATCCTTTACCATGGTGACTTTTGTGCCCAGCAGTCCGGCTTTTGTGATGCCCTGTGCGGCCACCACTTTTGCCGTTTCCTCTCCGATGTGTATGAGCGGGATGGTGATCCGTTCCTGTATGAATCCGGCCATGATATGGATGGTGTTGGCGCCAAGCAGGAGGCATTCCGCTCCGGCATAGTCAAGCTTGTTGGCAGCATCGAGGATCATTTTCTTAAGGGCATCGTCATTGCCTTCGGCCTTGTACCTGACCACATCGGCAAAGTCTACGGAATAAAGGATGATCCTGGCGGAATGGTTCCCGCCCAGCCGCTTGTTGACCTTCTGGTTGATCAGCCTGTAATAATCAACGGTTGATACCCAGGTAGTGCCACCGATAATACCGATCGTTTTCATGATAATGTGTTTTTTGGGGATATAAAATTATCAAATTATCATTATGTTCCTCATTTGTTTCCCGGTTGAAATGTCAGGGTAACGGTTTTACGCATATAGCCCCTGTTCATGGCCGGGAAGTCAAGCGTTAGCAGAAGCCTGTTGCCGGATCGCTGCAATGCGGCGCCGTCGGCCGTTATGCCGGCATTCATATTGCAGATCACTTCCAAATGGTACTGCATGGCGGCGGCGCCTTCGGTTTCGATGATGTAGCGGTTGCCAACCATCCCGGCACTGATGATCCGCAATCCGGAAGATGTTTCCCCGGCGCCGGCCTTCATGTGGTGGGGCAGCAGGCTGATGCCTCCGCGGTGGGTGTACCGCAATTCTTTACGATCGCTCAATTCGGTACGGCAGTTTACCCGCACCCCCTGTTCTTCCATGCTGGTGGTATAGGGAACAGCGATGCCGTCAGCCTCAAGTCCGAGGATCTCCGTGCCGGGCATAAAGAGGGGGCTGAAGTCGATCGTGACCGCATCACCCTGATTTTCGAATGCATATACTGTTGTTTCTTTCCCGCGCTCCATGGCGCATGCAAGCAGGCTGTTGCCCACACGGATATTTCTGATACCGGTTTCATCCCACCCGAAGGGGATGGAAGGCGCAAACAGCAGCTCTTTTTCCATGGCATCGGCTTCCAGGCCGAGCATACCCTCGATGACCGGTTGCAGGACCATGGTCTGCGACCAGCACTGGTGGGGGCAAACACCCGAAGGCTGATACCTTTCACCGTTCAGCACTTCCTCCAGGTAGCCCAGCGCAAAGTCGCGGTAGATGTCGAGGTTTTGCATGATATGGCCGAAGCCCTGCAGCTGCCTTCCGTGGTGGTATTCGGCAAGGGATACCCAGCCTGTATAAAGGGGCCATACACTGCCCGAATGATAGCCGCGGGGGTGGAAGAGCGGACTGGATTGCCTGACCATCCGGAGCCCCCAGTCGGAACTGAAGTCGTTCGACGCCCAGTCTTCGAGCATGCGCCCGGCCTTGTCCTGATCGATCAGCCCGAAGTACATGGGGATGGATGGCAGGATGGACTCGCCCTTGTGGAATGTGCCGTCACTGAATACCCCCTGGTAAAGGAAGCCTGTTTCGGCATTGTAGAATTCCCGGTTGATGATGCCGGTCACCAGCCTGCTGTCGCTTTCATATTCGGCCGCCGCATCCGGCATGCCGAGGGCGGCAGACATATATGCCGCTCCGCGCAGCGCTTCGGCCCAGCAGGCCGTCAGGTAGAGCGAGCTGTGTGAGCCGAAGAGGTGGCCCCCTTCCACCCAGCCATGCCCAACATTGGTGTTTTCGATGAGGAGGTCGCCGTCGGTATCGGTCGACCGGCAGTAGGCAATGGCTTTTTCGATGGCCGGCCAGGCATGGCGGATGTAGTCCAGGTCGCCGCTCTGCGCCAGGTAGCGGGCAGCCAGGATGATGAAGAGGGGCGTGGCATCAGCGGCATCGTAATGGACGAAACCCGAAGTGCTCAGCTCATGAAAGATCTTGCCGTTCAGGTCCTGAAATTTGATCAGTGTATTGAGGATGTTCCGCACCCCATGAAAGTCGCCATAGCCGAGCACGGCAAAGGCGCTCCACACGGCATCCCGCCCGAAATACCATGCGTATCCGGGCCTTCCGTTCACGGCATGGCCGCCGTCCCAGCCGCGGTCGGTGCCATTATAACCGGCTACGAGGGAGGTGCCCAG
>CAYOLA010000026.1:0-10566 GCA_964404735.1 uncultured Bacteroidales bacterium | reverse complement strand
GCCGGGATTCAGCCGCCGCGACAACTCAATGACAAATGTGGTAAGGAGCAGCTTATAATAACCGTATCGTTCCATCACCTTTTTGATGCCGAATTCATGGTATTCGCCAAAGCCTTCCAGGTGAAAGGTCTTCGGATTTCTGTGGCTTTCCGACGACACGAAGATGATGCGGGGCACCAGCCCATCGCCACCGGTAAGAACACCCTTTTCGAGCAGCCTGTTCACCAGCAGGAACTTGGCAAAATAATTTACCACGAACATCTGCTCGAGTCCCTGCGGGGTTTTCCTGCTTTGCCGCGGGACCACGGCGGCATTACAGACCAGTATATCGATACTTCCAAAAGCTTCCTTTAACTGCACCGCAAGCTTTTCAATGGAAAGCAGGTCGCTGAGGTCGACATGGAACATGTTAACCTTATCCGAACCGCTCAGTTGTTTGACCTTTTCGCCCTTATGGGGAATACCGCTGCGGCATGCCATGATCACTTCGGCCCCGCGTTGCGCCATGGCTACGGCCGTGGCAAAGCCCAGCCCGGAGCTTGCACCGGTGATCATAACCCTTTTACCGTCGAGGCGGTCCCGGTCTGTCAGTTCACCGGCAGGGATCTGCTTCCGGAAAAGGTCGCGAATGCCCGTGAAGGTCGCTTTTAATGGACTCTGGTACTGGTTTTGCTTTGTGCCTGACACCATGCTGCAGTTTTGAGTTTTAAGTGTTGAACGCTTAATTATTAACAAATGGCAATTGGTTTCAGTGTTTCAGTGTTTCACGGTAGCCGGTGATCCTGGTTTCGATATCTGCTTCGGTAAGGCCGAAATCGCCAAGCGAATACTCATGGATACCATATTTCCGGGGCGGGTTTTCCTGTTCGGCCCTTGCAAAAACTTCCAGCAGTTGCTCATCGGCCCCGCCATTGCCTGAATATATTTTTTTGAGTACCGATCCGGCATCTTTCACCAAATCCTCATACTGAATATCCAGGAAAGCCCCTTCGCCCTTTCTTTTCCTGAATTCCACGCCCTTGTTCAGGATGTAGGTGCTTTTCCTCACCCAGTGCTGTCTTACCTTTTCGGGGCTGACCTCATGGCTGAACAGGGCCCAACTGTGCGACATCATGCTTAGGAATGAGGGGATGGAAAGGGTGGGGTCGCGGTGAGTCCACAGGTAGCGCACATCTCCGAAAAAACGGTCGGCAAGGTGCAGGTGTTCGAGATGATGCGGTGACTTGAGCACCCATCTCCGGGCCGGCCTTTGCCATTGCAGCAGCTTAAGCAGTTTGACGGCATACCGGTATGCATGCGACTGATCGGTTTTTTCAAGCCAGCTTGAATAGGAAGGCACATGCATGGTAGCCTCCGGGGTGGTGCTCATAAATGTGATATCGAGCAGCAGTATATCTTCTTCCGGTGCAAGGTGTTCCACGGGGTGGATGGCAAAAAACCCGGGGGCCATCAGTTTCAGGGCCTTTTCAGACAACCTTGCCTTTTTGATCCGCTTATCGGTCCCGCCATTTCTTCCGGGATATGGAGCAGGGTTGATGGCTTCCCAGCTTGCCAGCACCCGATTGGCCGGATCGGCATTAAGAAGCCGCTGCAGCTTGGTGGTGCCGGTGCGTTGCAGTCCGGTGATGAGCCATACCGGGTATAATTCCTGTTCAAGGATCTCCGGATGCTCCTTAAAAAAGTGCTCGGCCCTGAGCCGGTTCGCCAGCAGGTTTACGATGCGTTCACGGGAGATGAACATCCCGGCCGGATGCAGTTCCGCTTCGTGCCTTATCGACCAGAGCAGTCGTTCGAGCGGCTCATCCTCGAAATCGCTGCCCAGATCATCCAGGCCCGTCGATCGCCTGGCTCTCCGGATCAGGCTGTCCTTGTCAAGACTAAGGGCAGTACCCAGCGGGTATGAGGCTTTCCAGGCTCTGTTCAGTAAATTGAACCATCCTGGCATCCTGGTAAAATCATGCGGAGATACGACTTGCCTATTCTTTCCCATTCAGCAGTTCTTTCAATTTAACAACACGGCATGACGGCTCTGTAACAGGAGCATCCTTTGCCGGGCGATACCAGCGCCAGCACATGGTCCCCTCTCTGTGGCCGCAGGTTTCCAGCCAATTGGGCAATCCGGGATCGCGGGCAGAAACGGCCACGCGCAGGCTTCCGTCATCTTCATAAACGGCATTGCTCATATTGATACAGATGTTAAAATAGCGGTAATCCAGTGACTCCATCCAATAGTTGTTCAACTGAAAATTCCAGTTGTCGCACGGAGGCGGTTTCACTTCGATCAGCAGGGCTTCATCATCACCGAGTTTCCAGTGGCTGTGGAAATAGGTAATGTTGGCATCACCGCCGGCGGCATTGGAAGTTGCGGGGTCGAAGAGGGGCAGCTTGTTGGTGTGTTTCTGAAAACCTTTGGCCCACCCGGCAAAAAGCATGGGCGCCCCGACCACAAAGAGGGCGGCAGTCTTCAGCCCTTCATCCACTGCGGCAGGTGTCAGGGGAGCGGGCCGCTCCGCACCGCCAATCCGCGAAATACTGAATTCGGCCGGGATTTCCGTATCGCGTTTATAAAATGTCTGCCTTACCATCACCAGACCTGTATCCGCTTCAACCTTCAGCCAGTTCTTTCCCTTTCTTTCACGGCTCAGGATGATCTCAAAACTGCCGTCGTCTTCCACAAAAAGGTCATTGTGTTCCAGTACCCCGCAGGGCGACAGCCCGCCTGTTGTGCCATAGTTTCCGTTTTGGGTGAAAAACCCCAGGTAATGGATGGTATTACGCTTCCCCCTGATCCGGTATTCATATTTCCCGCTGATCTGCGCATTGTAGTAATGGTTATCGGGGTTGTCGGCCCCCATTTTCACGCTTTCATGCACCATTCGACGAAAAACCGGGAACCCCGGATCGTTGTATTCCACAAAAGCTTCCAGCCCCGCCCGTGTGAGCCTGCTCAGGTAGCGCACACCCTCGGCCTGCTGGAAAGCATCGCGGGGAGCGCCCGCATACATCAGTGCCGTGCCGGCCAGCTTCAGCCTGTCGCAAAATTCCTCCCACGCTTTGCCACTCACAATGCGCCGGTCGTTGACATCGGTTTCGGTCTTACCCCGCAGTTTCAGAACGAGTTTACGGATGGATTTCTGGGTTTTTATGAGGAAAAAGAGGAGATTCATGATGGGTTCAGGATTCAGGGTCAAAATTAATAAAACTCATGAAACTATAAGGCTTCGGTTGGTTCGATGGATTCATCAGGCCGAACCGCAGCCGGTGGCTTGTTAACCACCACGAACTCCCTTACCAGATAGGTTTCAATGCTTTTATAATCGATAAACGATTTCACATCGAAGTATGTCTTGATCATGTTTACCGGTGCCAGGCCGTTTTTTGAAAAAAACCTGAAAGGATTCAGCAATTCGCGCCCTGTATGGCAGTGTTCTTCCACGATGCCATCGTACCATTGCGGGACCTCATCCAGTGCTCCCACCACCTCATTGCGGTCGTAATGGCAAATGGGGTGTACTTTCAGGGTGAAGGGGGTATGCCCCTGATGCCAGCGGTGGATAAAATCTTCACGGGTTATACCCCTTTTCTGACGAAAAAGGGTGAGCAGGCAGAGGCCAGGCGAAGCTTCACCAGATTCCCAGAACATCTCCCTGACAAGCGGCAGGGCCCCGTTAACCAGGAAGCTTCCCGAATATCCTTCGGCTCCCTGCAGGATGTGGTGCATGCCGGTTTCCCCGGAAGTAACTGAAAACAGGGCAATCTTGTCACGCCTGAAGGGGATTACCGACAGGCGGGGAGGCTTTTGAAGGGTAATGGTGTAGTGCAGCCGGGACGGGCGAAGGCTGCGTAAATCTTCGGCCAGTTGAATAGCCCGCCTGAAAAAACTTTCATAATCCTCGCCCCTGCTTCCCCGGATAATCGAAATGGTCTTAGGCATGATGATGGTTTTCTATGGTTTCCTCCCTGTGAAGCCCATGCCCGGAACAGACGAAACCCTTAATAAAATATCCTTTATCAGGCAGCCGGGGCAAGTGTTTTCCGTTGCCCGGAAAATATTTTACCTTTACCGCCACAGCAAATATAAAACTTATCAGCAGATGAAAAACCCATGCATTCTCATTACCGGCGGCTCGGGCTTTCTGGGCGGGCAGATTGTAAAGGAGCTTCTTGAGGATGATTCACCCGTCGGGCCTGCGCAGGTCAGGACATTCGACAACAGGGATTTTACCGGCAGTGAGACCGTTGATGCCGTAAAGGGGGATATTTGCGACTATGCAGCCCTGAGCAGTGCCTGCAAAGACATCGATGCCGTGATCCACTGTGCCGCCGTGGTCGACTGGGGTACGCATCCACCCGGATATGTTTATAAAGTCAATTACGGCGGAACCGAAAATGTTATCCGCGCATGCCGTGAGCACGGCATCCGGCACCTGGTCTTCACCAGTTCGCTGGATGCTGTATACACCGGTAAGCCTCTGAGGGACATTGACGACAGTCAGCCCTATCCCGCCAGATACCACAACATGTATTGCAAAAGCAAGGTGATGGCCGAGCAGATCGTGAAGGCCGTAGCAGGTAAAAAGCTCAGGGCTGTCATCCTGCGTCCCTCCGACATTTACGGTCCGGGCGACCCTTACCACATGAATGCACTCATCGGCATGGCCAGATCGGGATTCTACGTGCGTCTTGGCAACGGCAAGTCAAAAGCCCAGCACATATACGTTGGGAATATGGCGATGGCACATCTGCAGGCGTTAAAGGCCCTGATGGAAGGAAACGAAAAGATCAACGGGCAGGCTTACCTCATGACCGACGGGCCGGCTGCCAATTTCTTTAAGTTCTTCGACCAGATCGTTGCCGGGGCGGGTTACAGGATCTGGCCCAAAAACCTGTGGATACCCCATTCCATTGCCTGGCCCATGGGGTGTATATCCGAATCCATCGCTTTCCTGCTCAGGCCCCTTAAGCGTTTCAATCCCGGCCTGAGCCGCTTCGCCGTTGACTATACCTGTACCGACTTTACCTTTACTTCGAAGCGGGCAAGCATGGATTTTGGGTTTAAGCCAAAGTATTCGGAGGAGGATGCAATCAGCCTGACAGCAGATTATTACCGGAAGGGATGATACACCGGGCGTAAGGTTAAGGGCTTAAAGTATTCCCGGGAACACCGCTTTCCTTTCTTTCGGATATTCACTGAAATGCTCCCTGTACCATTTATGGTGGTCGAGCGCACGGGGCACCAGGTTGGCAAAGGTCCACAAAGCAAATGAGAGGGCGGGCATGTTCCAGGCAAGGATGGCGTAGCCGGTCCATTCCATCATCTCCCCAAAATGGTTTGGGCAGGAGATATACCTGAAAAGCCATCCCCGGGGAATACTATAACCATTGCTGCTTGTCTTGCGCAGCCATATCAGCATATTATCGGAACGGATGTTAATGGCCATGCCGGCGCAAAAGATAATGAGACCGGTAATGAACTGCGGACTGCCGAACCATGACGGCCCGTAACCCCCTGAATAATAACCCCAGAAATATCCAATAAAGAAGCCATTTACTGCGTTGAAGAAAATGGCCATGAGCACGATCAGCAGCGGCATTTTTTTTCCTTTGGTACGAAGGCGGAAAGGAAAGATCAGCACCCTGTTGGTATAATGCACCAGGAAAGGCAGGAACAACAGCCAGATCTCCCATCTTGCGCTGCCCTCACCGCTCAGGAAAATGCCCAGCGGAAAGATTAGGGCAGGCAGTTCCATGATCAGCCACCCCATGCGGTTGCCGATCATCGGTCCCCAGTTGCTTTTACTATGCCGCCCATATGGCGCTGTGACAAACAGCAGGAGCACCATGGTCAGCATTCCTGTGAGGATCCATGCCCATATGAGTTGATTGAATATGGTCTGCTCCATCTTTTCAGCTTTGGTTGGGCCTGCAAATTAATGAAAAAATTCTTTTGTCTTGCAGAAACCGGCAGCCTGCCGCGCTGCCGTGCCATGGGCATTCCAAAAATGTGCTTTATAAACCTGATTCACTGCCGGAATATTTCTACATTTGCCATCTCTTATTAACACCAACCAACCTAAGCGAACCGATGAAGCAACAGTTTGACCCGGAAGACAACTACCGCAGAAGCAGGGAAAAGACCGGCTATGTGAGCCGCAGGGATGCCACACAGGAGGATTACGACCGCATCGGATTCATGTCGGGGCTGGAAGTCCACCAGCAGCTCCTGACCAGGGAGAAGCTCTTCTGCCATTGTCCGGCCGGTATCTATAACAAGCATGAAGACTACAACGCGGAGCTGATCAGGCACATGCGCCCCACACTCAGCGAGCTGGGCGAATACGACGGAACGGCGCTTATGGAGTTCAAAACACGCAAGGAGATCATCTACCGCATCAACAATGCCACCGCCTGCACTTACGACGTTGACGATACGCCTCCATTTCCGATCGACCAGGAAGCGCTCGACATTGCCATCGAAATATCCTTGCTTTCGAAACTAAACATTGTGGGCGAGGTGCATGTTACGCGCAAGCAATATCTCGACGGCAGCATACCCACCGGCTTCCAGCGTACTGCCATCATTGGCGTTGAAGGAGAGATCCCGCTAAAGAACAAAAAGGTACGACTGATACAGCTCAGCCTTGAGGAGGACTCCTGCCGGGAGATCTCCGACATCGGGCATGTACGCACCTACCAGACCGACCGCCTGGGCATGCCGCTGATCGAAACCGTGACCTATCCCGACTGCGTAAATCCCGATGAAGTGCGCGAAGCCTGCGACTACATCCGTTTTCTGAACCGCAGTACAGGCAAGGTGCGTACCGGGATCGGTGCAGGCAGGCAGGATGTGAACGTAAGCTGCCGGGGAGGCACACGTGTGGAGATAAAGGGTGTTGCCCACATTCGCTGGATCCCCGAGCTCACGCATAACGAAGCCTTCCGGCAATGGGCACTACTGCAGATGCGACAGGACCTTCTGGCACGTTTTGCAGAACCGGAACAATGGAAGATGGCATGGAAAAAACTAAACTACCACACACATAAATTCAGCTATCCGCCACTAAAAGAAGCCAAAAAGCAACATCACCACATTATAGCCGTAAACCTGCCGGGATTCCTGGGCATGCTTTCGCACTTCACCCAGCCCGGGAAGATGTTTGCCGACGAGATCAGCGACAGGCTCAAGGTGATCGCCTGTCTTGAAAAACCCAACATGACCCACAGCGAATCCTTCGAAAAACAAATTACCGGAACCGCCTGGGAAAAGATCAGGAAAATGTTCAAAGCCGGGGATGAAGATGCGCAGCTTATCTTCTGGGGGCCCGAAGATGACATGAAAACGGCCCTGGAAACGATTGAAGAACGTTGCCGCCTGGCTTTTGAAGGCATTCCGAACGAAACCCGGAAGTCGTTCGAAGACGGCACCACCATCTTCGAGAGGGTGTTGCCGGGCGCCGACAGGATGTACCCCGATACCGACACACCGCCACGGCCGCTGGAAGATGCCCATATTGAAGAGATGCGCAAGAAGCTGCCCGAGGAAGTGATCGACCGCTACCACAAAATGAAGAAGTGGAACATCCCCGAAGACACGTATACTTACATTTTCAAAAGAAACCACTTCCCGCTGATCGAACGGATCATTAATGAACTCGGGGTTGATCCCGTGCGGGCAGGCACCTTTTTCGGGCATCAGCTTAAATTCGTTGAAGGACATTATACACCTGCCGAAACCTTCAATTACAAGATTATCTATGCCATGTTCAGGTACCTGCTTGCCGAAAGACTCGACCCTGAGCTGGCAGCGAAGATGCTGCCTGTGGTGTATGAACACCCGAAGATGGACTTCGGCTCGGTGCTAACGGTGATCAACTTTAAACGGGTTCCGGAAGAAAACATCCTGGCAAGGATCCCTTTCCTGCGCGAAAAGTTCAGGGAAATCCGCCGTTCGGAGCGCAAAGAAGACGAAACCAACTGGATGATGGGAGAACTGCGCAGGATCGCCCTGGGTAACATCAGCATGAAGGCGCTGTATTTGCATGTAAATGGTAAATAATTCTCAAATCACTGATAAATAACGGATCATGACCGAAGATTTTTTTCAAGGATACAAAGGAGATGCACTGGAGGTATTAAAGAAGTACAACACCCGCGTGTGGGGGCAGGCCGTGATCGAAACCACGCGCGGCACCTTTAACGGCACCGTGCTTCCACGTTCCGAAAACGATGACGACCGGCACATTGTCCTGAAGATCCCCACCGGCTATAACGTAGGCATCGATATTGGCACCATCACCGGCATGAAAGAGGTGGGATACAAGAAAGCCGTTTACAAGATCCCCGAGAAGCAGTTTCCCGTAACCCCTGGCCTGCCGAATGTGAAGCTTTTCGGCACCGGCGGCACCATCGCTTCGCGCCTCGACTATCGTACCGGTGCGGTAATCCCGGCCTTTTCGCCGGGCGAACTTTACGGTGCCGTACCTGAGCTGGCCGACATATGCAACCTCGATACCGAAAAGGTCTTTGCCGTATTCAGCGAGAACATGGGGCCCGAGCAATACAAGAAGCTGGCCGTGGCCATTGGCAAGGAGATCGAGAACGGCATCGATGGCATCGTGATCGGCCACGGTACCGACACACTGCATCATACAGGAGCCGTGCTCACCTTCATGGTACAAAACTCCCCCGTACCTATTATTCTGGTGGGTTCACAACGCTCCTCAGACAGGCCCAGCTCCGATGCCGCCCTCAACCTCATGCACGCCATGAAGGCTGCAGGCCATTCAGACATCGCCGAGGTGCTGGTATGCATGTTCGGCCCCACATCCGACGAATACGGCCTGCTGCACAAAGGCACACGCGTAAGAAAAATGCACTCATCATACCGGTCGACTTTCCGCACCATCGGCGACACGCCCGTGGCCATGATCAGCCGAAAAGAGATTACGCCCATACACAAAAATTACAACCACCGTCGCAAAGACCGCAATGTGACCGTCCTGCCCTACTTCAGCGACGAGGTGAGCATGCTGTATTATTACCCCGGCATCAAGCCCGACACCCTTGATGCCCTGGTCGATGCCGGCTACCGCGGGATCATCATCGTGGGCACCGGTCTCGGGCACGTGAACAAGGAACTGTATCCTGCCATCGAAAGAGCGCACGCCAAGGGTGTGCACATGTACATGACCCTGCAAACCATCTGGGGTTATGTACACATGTTTGTTTACGACACCGGCCGCGACATGATGGCCAAAGGCATCATCCCTGCCGGCAATATGCTGCCCGAAGTGGCCTGGGTCAAGCTAAGCTGGATCCTGGGCCAAACCGACGACCCCGAAGAAGTAAAGCGCATGATGCTTACCCCCATCAACGATGAGATCACCCCCCGCGAACCCTATAACGGCTACCTGGTTTACCAGGGCGGCGTACCCGAAGTGGAGGAGTTTATCAGGAAAGTTCACAAATAGTGTTGCGTGTTGCGCTAATTTTTCAATTTTGCGTTGACAATTTTCAGGTATTTCAGGTTGTTTGGGGTTGTTTTCACGATTGCGGAAGTGATGTTTATGATGTTCACGATCTCCTCCGTATAATCACTCAAATCCAGACTTCCCAGCTTTCCCTCCTCCAATATCCTTAGCCGGCATCGGGGTTTCCCTGGCCTCTTTGGAAGCCACCGAAATCTTGAATGCAAAATCCCGCTTACTGAAAGCGGCAAAAGCCTCATTCACATTGGCACCTATACTGGTTACACTCCTTAGCAGCTGATTAGAAATAATATGTTCTTTCTCTGCGATCAGGAGTTGGTATCGTTCGATGATCTTTAGTGAGAAATGAAAACTCCGCTCAATGATATTTGCCTTTTTCATGCCCTTGCTTTTATCCGTTCATATCCAAAATGAAAGAATGTCAGATGTTATGCATCAAAATTGAAAAATTTCTGCTGTTAACTTCCAACTGACTCAAAACTTAAAACTTTAAAGAATAAGTGGTAATTTCGCCCCATGCGTATCCTAAATCTGATCATATTTGTTTTCTGCTTCGGCCAGCTGGCAGCCCAGGACACTTTGCGGGTGATGCACTACAACCTGCTGTATTATGGTGAAAACACGGGCTTTTGTAACATGAACAACAACAACCCCGACCAGAAGGATGCCTTTATGCGGAGCATTGTGGGTTATCTCAAGCCCGACATCCTCACCGTGAATGAAATATCGCATCAAACCACCTATCACTTCCGGATGCTGAACCAGGTAATGAACCAGACCGGCTATGCCCTTTACGGCATGTCGGGTTGTCCGAACCTGGCCGGTTCGGGAATTGTGAACATGATGTATTACAATACCGAGAAGCTGGCCCTGCATTCGCAGCAGGTGGCCCAAAGCGAAGTGCGCGATATTGATGTGTACCGCCTGTACCACCTGAACGAAGGCCTGGTAAGCGGCGATACCATCTTCCTGCACTGCATCGTGGCCCACCTGAAAGCCGGCAATTCATCATCGGATGCGCTCAGCCGACGGGTAATGACGGAAAATGCCCTTGAATACCTGGAGGACAATGGCAGGC
>CAYOLA010000025.1:0-5669 GCA_964404735.1 uncultured Bacteroidales bacterium | reverse complement strand
AACAGAAGCCCTGCAGAAGCATCATAATAAGAATGATCGATAAGCGATCTTGCCCTGATCCCGGCAATCTGAACAGGATTCCAGGGATCGGTGGCATCTGTCACCACCAAACCTGCACCGGAACCAAAAAACACGGTATCGCCCGTCACAGAACTGCTTACCGAGAAGCTTTGGCCGTAGGGCCAGTTACCGGTAAACTGCATGTTGAGTGAATCATAATCAAGTTCTTTCAATGGAACCGGCCTCCGGAATGGCACTGAAGGGTACTCCTCCCGGAGTTCACCGGCGGGGGGGCCACCATCGGGCAACTGCCAGTGCATTGGTTTGTATTGTGAAAGAGAAGTCAAACTCAAGGAAACAAGCAGAAACTGGATCAATAACTTTTTCATGTCGTTATTCCATTGGTTAATATTGATTCGATAAATATACATATTTCCAGGAACCCTTATCCGCCCGTTGCCTCAAAAAAATAAGATTTCGCTGAAAATTCATTCTCCGAGTAAAAATACCAGCGGAATATGCAGGCGTTCGCTCCAGGCATTTTCAGAATGGTCCTTTCCATCGAATTTCATTGTGATCCACTGTTCCTCTCCGTATCCTTTCCGCTGCATCAGGCTGTCGGCTGCAACCTGAAACGGCTCGTAAAATGCATCAAGGGCTTCCGTACCATAGTCAAAATATATCTTGTGTTGCCCCGGCGGGGGAAGGGGGTTTTCAAGATAAGCCATCAGTACTGCCGGGACGGGATTGTTTTCGGTGCCAAATACGCCCGGCCAGTGTGTCGACAGGCAGGCCGCACCCCCGAAAACGCCGGGATACTCACACAGGGCATACAATGACACCAGCCCTCCCATGCTTGAACCCGCCACAAAAGTATATTCCCTGCCGGGAAGGGTCGGGAAACGACTGTCAATATAAGGCTTCAACTCTCCGGTGAGAAATTTCAGGTAGCCGTCGGATCGCACTTCGGATGCAAACAAGTTTCTTTGCCCATCCCTTTTCAAATGCAGCAGGGAATCGCGTTGCCTGGCAGGCAGGCTTTCAAAAGGTTTCTGCGGGAAATAGTCGGAATGCCGGTAAGGAGGATCATTCCATATTCCCACCACGATCGTCTTGCGAATAATTCCCCGGCGGATCAGGCTGTCCATGGTCTCATCCACCATCCATTCCTGCCGGTTCCATGTATCAGTACCGTCGAAGAGCATCTGCCCGTCGTGCATGTACAACACGGCGTAACGCTCCCCGGCACCAGATTCTGCAGGCAGCCACACATCTACATGACGGGCCGTTACATATCGGGAAGGAAAGTTTTCGATCCTGATGATCCTGCCCCCGGATATCACAAGGGGTGTACCCTCCCCGACCGGTTCTGAGCAGAAGGTAAGCAGAAAGCATGTTGCAATAATCAAAAGATGCTTCATATAAAAACTGTTGAAAATAATACGGTATGATACAAATATATACTTTGCCGGAAAACGCCGCCCGTGCTATAAGCCTGCAAATTCAAATGCAGGGTTTTAAATGACCTCCCCCGCCGTATTGCCTGCATATATTCCGGCATTGCCAAGGTCGAGTTTCCTGACGGGCATACCGATGCTGAAGTCAATATCATTCAGATCTACCCAGAAGGTGTTGGGCGTGAGGGCGGTCTCGAAATAATAAACCAGGCTCTTCTGATCCGCCACTGACCTCCACCTGGTGGTGGAAATATTCGGCTCATCCCATGTTCCAATGCCATAGGGTACGGAACAATTCCTGATCACGCTTAAAACACTTGCCACGGCAACCCTGGTGTTATCAGTTGCAGGTATCGCATCTATATAATAGGATGCCCTTACAAAGCGGTCAGCCGCACGGTTCGTGCCCGGAAGGAAAACCGTACCCGGTATAGACTTCCAGTAATTATTCAGGGCCAGTTGTTCATCAAATACCGGGGAATTGGTCATAACGTTATATGAACGATCGTGATGGATGACCAATTTCCCGTTGATGTATTCAAAAATGGCATTATCGCCGCTTGCATCGGATATCGACAGGTGGAGCGTGGAAAATTTATCGGTTCCCGGAATATTACTTGACACAACCACAAAATCTTCCCTGTGCAATTCCTCAACAGCTTCGGCCACCGTGGCAAAATTATCGAGCACATACTGGGCCCAGGCCGCAACACTCAGTCCTTTCACACTGCCGTTCATGTCGTAGGGCGGATATTCTGTTTCTGCAAGCCACAGAATATTGGTTACCAGTCCCTTTTCATTCATGCCATCGGCGGTGGCAATATCCCATGCACTGGCTATTACACTTCCGTATTTCGATGTCCATAGAATTGAGTTGGGACCAACAACACCCTCCCGTTCCATCCCTGCCGGAAATATCCACAGATTAGCCGGAATTTCAGTTTTCCAGTCCATCGACCTGGCAGTGATTATGGTATTTCCGGGGCCCTGATAGACCACTCGGGTACAAGCGGCGACATCCCGGATATTTGACAAGATGATCATTATTATTAATGAAGACAGAAGCGGGAAAATAAGTTGTCTTTTCATCCTTTCAGGATTTTAGGTTAAACATGCAGCAAGATAAAGAATTTTTAAGGAGCCGGCCGTATTGCCGGAAGCGAAAACATCCGTTGCGGTTATAAAACTAATAAAATTCGCCTGCCAGGCGAAACAATTTGCGATAAATTATTCACTAAGAAAAAGGGCTGCCCCGTATTCGGAGGCAGCCCTTATCCGGAAATATCATTCCGCTGATCAGTATACGCTCATCTTTTTATAGATTGTTTTTTCAGGGGTTTCGAGCGAATAGAGGTACATTCCCGGGCCGAAGCCTGTTGGCATATCAAAGCCGATCGTATGAGTTCCTTCGCTGAGCACGCCTGAATATATACTGGCGATTTTCTGGCCGGTAATGGAATAAACATTCATTTCCACCCTCATCGATTCCGGGATCGAAATCCTGAAAGTAGTATTAGAAGCAAAAGGGTTGGGATAGTTCTGCATTAGAATATATCCATCATCTCCTTCTGTCAGTTCATCATCAAATGAGATCACTTCCCCGCTCTGGAAATAGCTGGTATTGTCGTCGCAATGGCCGGGGCCTATCAACCCGTTGTTATAATCGTCCAGAACGGCTGCAGGATCAGTCCAGGCTTTTTTATTCTTTCCCTTAAGGGTTGCTGCATAAGCAGGAGTATACTGGGATAGCAAGTTATACGCGGCATTAAAAGCCAGCAGGGCATCGGCGGGATCGGCACCGTTCAGGATATTCAGTTCGGCAGCAATATATTGATGCGCCAGGATATAATATACATTACCACCTGCAGGAGGGGTCCACAGTACTTCATAATAGGTTTTACCACTCAGGAAGAAATCTTCATCCTGGCCTTCCATGATACCGTCGCCATCGGCATCACCCAAATTCATCCAGTTTTCATCGTAGGGAGCAGGGCCGTATGTGGAGTGTGTTTTCCAGTAGCCAATGGTGAGCGTACAGCCACCGGATACAGAACACGCAACATCAATACCCAGGGTATAGCTATCGTAACCGGTTACGCCATTATCACCCGTAACAAATGATACGGTATTCACTACCTCAAAATAGCCGCAATCATCCGGATCAGAATAAGGACCGAATGTGATGGTATAAGTAGTATTATAAGGAAGATCATCATGACACACATTACCCAGGTCTCCATACATATTGTCCGACAGGTCGATGCATTTATCAACTTCCGTGATGACAGCCTGATCGAAATCAAATGGTGTCATCCCGCTAAAATCTGTAGTCCCGTTCATATCAGCCGTTCCATCAGCATAATAGAAATAGTTCTGCAATGTCACCGTTGCGGTATTCGAACGAGGCGAGGCATCGGGCAAAACGGCAGAATAACTGCATGTAAGGGTTTCACCTGCTGCCAGCATATACGGGAATTCAACCGAACAGTCAACCATGGCGGCAATATCCGGGGAAACCAAATCGGTAACATCGTTGATGACTGCCGCTACCGGAGCCGGGTTCTGAATATATATATTCCCCGTCACGGCCCAGTCGCTGTCGGTATAACCGGCAAATACCTGTATCTGATAAGTAACATCATATACCTGGCCGGGAGCAAGCACCAGTGATTCATCAGAACCAAGCTTTTCAGCCCACCAGTCGTATGTACGGGTAAGGGAGGTAGCTGCATCCTTGCTCACATTGAGCGAATAGCAGTATACATCAACCGTTGCCTGGTCGTACTGGCCTGTTTCAACGATGGTAGCGGTATTGACATTTTCACCGGCGTCATCGCAATCAAACAACCATGTGTAGGAAATCCCGGCTGATGCAGCATAAGTACCCAGGTTACCATACATGTCGTCGGTTACGGTCACCTGGTCGTTTACAAGGTTAGTCGGATCTCCGAAGATGACATTAGCGGTTGCTGAGGCGCCTCCCACCATACCGTCGGGGTCGGTGTACACCGTGGCGGTGTTTAAACGCTGAGTGCCATCGGGAAGAGCAGTATTGTATTTACAAACAAGGGTTTCGCCTGCCGGCAGCATATAGGGGAATGTTATGCCACATGCCGGTGTTACCGTTATGTTACCGCTGATCATATCGTCAATGCCAGTGATAAGGGCATCAAAAGGTGTATTATTTTCAACAGTGATCAAGCCATCGACAGCCCAACCGCTATCGGTGTAACCGGTTTGGGTCAGGATCACTTCAAAAGCTGAAGTAGCTTGGTCACCATCAAACAGATACCATTCATCCGGGCTTACCGACTTTTCAATATCCCATTCAAAAGTTCGCGCATATGACGTCACAGCCGTTTTTGATATGGTCAGTTCAAAATCGAAGCATACCTCCAAATGGCTTACCTCTGCCGGGGAACCACTGCTATTCAAAGGGGCTTGTAAGCCTGACCCTGATGTGGCTTCCGGATCATAGTAAAAAACATTCGAAGTTGAACCACCTTTAACAATGACGGCATCCAGGGGTATATTAGATTCCCAGTCGAAATAAATCCCGTCAGTGGTGGTAATGGTGATGTACCAGGCATTGCTGCCGTTAAAAATATCCTTATTACAGGTAATCTCGGTACTGCCTGTACCCGTAAAATACCAGGTCCCGTTCAGATCCATGCCGCTCTGATTGATCTTGAGGCCAATGTTGTTATCCGGAGTGTTGTCGGGATTAATACTGCAGCAATCGGGGTTTCCGGGAACTATTACAGCTCCGGAAGAGAGCGACAGAAACATCATGGTTGCCGTCGCCAATGCAAAAAGCATAGGGTAAATTTTCGTTCTCCTAATATATCAGATTTAGGGTTTAGCAAAAAAAAACCAATCATGACCTGCAAAAGAAGACCATAGATTGGCTGTTTATTTACACAATAATACGAAATATTTTCATGAAACGCAAACATTTAATACCTATTTAAGTTTTCTAAAATCCGCACCTTAACAGATTATTAACAATGCTTCACACATATCCTGAAAAATACTACGAATATTACCCATTGCACTGTATGTTTTTTCTTTAACAGCAGAAAGCGATTTCGGTATATATGGGCATGGTGTTGCCCTGAAGGAAAACGACAGACGGGAAGATGCTCGGGCATTTTTATTTACGGGCGGCTACTGCCAACATGCTATCCGGAAAAAAATACTGCAAGGCATGTT
>CAYOLA010000024.1:0-12948 GCA_964404735.1 uncultured Bacteroidales bacterium | reverse complement strand
TTCGCTGAATTTCGAAGGCATCATCAATTTCATCAGCAACCAGTATAACGACCCGGGTTCGGCAGGCCTGCGGAAATGGGCGGGCAGCTTCATGAACCGCATTACCTGTCCCGAATGCAATGGCGACCGCCTGAAGAAGGAATCCCTGCACTTTCTGATCGGAGGGAAGAACATCTCTGATCTGGCCCGCATGGACCTGCTCGCTTTCAGCAAATGGGTGGAAGGGGCGGAATCCCTGCTCGACAAACAGAAAAAGATCATCGCCCGGGAGATCCTTCGTGAGATCAGAACGCGCGCGGGTTTCCTGCTGCAGGTCGGACTGGAATACCTTTCGCTCAACCGCCAGGCCAGAAGCTTGTCGGGCGGCGAGTCGCAGCGTATCAGGCTGGCCACGCAGATCGGCTCCAGGCTGGTTGATGTGCTGTACATCCTTGATGAGCCGAGCATTGGCCTGCACCACCGCGACAACCTCAGGCTGATCGGGGCACTCAGGGACCTGCGCGACCTGGGCAACTCGGTGATCGTGGTGGAACACGACCGGGAGATGATCATGTCGGCCGATGAGGTGGTCGACATCGGCCCGGGTGCCGGACTGCACGGCGGACGCATCGTGGGACAGGGCGCGCCGGGGGAAATGGAAAAATGCCACACCATCACCTGTGAGTACCTCTCGGGCAAAAGGCGCATCGAAATACCCGCCGAACGCCGCAAAGGCAACGGGACAAACATCACCCTGCGGGGAGCCTGCGGCCATAACCTCAAAAAGGTCGATGTCAGCTTTCCGCTCGGCATGCTCATCTGCATCACCGGCGTTTCGGGCAGCGGAAAATCATCCCTCATCAACGAAACCCTGTATCCCATTCTCAGCAACCGCTTTTACCGGTCCGACAAAAAGCCCCTGCCATACGATGCTGTCAGCGGACTGGAAAACATCGATAAGGTGATCGAGATCGACCAGTCGCCCATCGGGCGTACCCCGCGTTCAAACCCCGTTACCTACACCAAGGCTTTTGATGAGATCAGGAAACTATTTGTGCAGCTTCCCGAATCAAAGATACGCGGCTACAAGCCCGGACGCTTTTCCTTTAATGTGAAGGGCGGCAGGTGCGAAACATGTAAAGGTGCCGGGGTGAAACTCATAGAAATGAATTTCCTGCCCGATGTGTATGTGCAGTGCGAAGCATGCAACGGAAAAAGATATAACCGCGAAACCCTCGAAGTACGCTATAAAGGCAGGTCGATCAACGATGTTCTCAACATGACCATCAACCAGGCTGTGGAGTATTTTGAAAACATCCCCACCATCATCCAGAAGATCAGGACGCTCAGGGAAGTTGGCCTAGGCTATATCACCCTCGGGCAGCAATCCACCACACTCTCCGGAGGGGAGGCGCAGCGGGTGAAACTGGCAGCGGAACTGGCCAAGCGTGATACAGGCAAGACCCTGTATATCCTCGACGAACCCACAACAGGGCTGCACTTCGAAGATGTGAAAGTACTGCTTGATGTGCTCACCCGCCTGGTGAACAAGGGAAATACGGTGCTGATCATCGAACACAACATGGATGTGATCAAATTCGCCGACCATATCATCGACCTGGGTCCGGAAGGCGGCGACAGGGGCGGTTCAGTCATCTGTGAAGGGAGTCCGGAAGAGATCATCGGCAATAACGACAGCTATACGGCAAAATACCTTCGCCAGGCGCTGGGTGATTAAGCGTAGCGCCACCATGCGATAAGCCGGAATCCGGATAACATTTATATCTTTGCCGGGATTTGAATGATAAAAAGACCAGTTGAACATGAAGAAATCGGACGAAGACAAGATCAGAAAAGCTTTTAAGGCCAAAAACTGGAACGAGATAAAGACCTACGACTCCTGGCAGATCTTCAAGATCATGGCGGAGTTTGTCCAGGGTTTTGAAAGGCTGGGAAAGATCGGCCCTTGTGTGTCGGTTTTTGGCTCTGCACGCACAAGGCCTTCCGACATACACTATAAGATGGCGGAAGAAGTGGCCTACCTGCTCACCAAAAAGGGCTTCGGCATCATCACCGGCGGCGGGGGCGGGATCATGGAGGCCGCCAACAAAGGCGCCCACTTTGCCGGAGGGAAATCCGTCGGCTTAAACATCAAGCTGCCTTTCGAACAACAGGCAAACCCCTTTATCGACCCCGAAAACCTGATCGAATTCGACTTTTTCTTTGTCCGCAAGGTCATGTTCATGAAATATGCCCAGGGATATATCGTCCTTCCCGGCGGCTTTGGCACCCTCGATGAGCTTTTCGAGGCCATGACCCTTATTCAGACGGCCAAGCTGGTGCATTTTCCCATTGTCCTGATCGATGTCGATTACTGGTCGGGCCTGATCGATTGGGTTAAATCCCGCCTGCTGGAAGAAGAGAACATCAGCCCCGAAGACCTCAACATCATCAAACTGGTCGCCACACCGCCGGAGGCAGTGAGCATCATCGAGGAATTCTACAACAAATATTCATTGAAACCCAACTTCTGATAATATCCCCTATGCCCGTTTATATCCCGCTGGAGATCATTGCCATTGAAGATGACGGCTTCCACCTGATGACGGAAGTGAGCCTGAACGGACATACAGCCCGCCTGCTGCTCGACACGGGCGCTTCACGTACGGCCTTTGACAAGAATCGGATCGGGCATTTTTTTCGTGAAAAAGAACCCGAATTCGTGGATAACGAAAAGCCCTCGACAGGGCTTGGCTCCAGCGATATGCAAAGCATGGCCGTATATATCGGCGAGATGGCGATCGGTGCATTGATCATAAAAAACTATCCGGCTGTGGTGATTGACATGGGCCATGTCAACAGCTCCTATCAAAGCCTGGGGTTTCAACCCATCGACGGGGTGCTGGGCAGCGACATCCTGATGAAATACGGCGCCCTGATCGATTACGGCAAGGCACGCATGCGAATCAACCTGCGCCGTAAAAGCATGAAGAAGGTTCCCAAAGGCTGATCAGTCGTTCGAAAGCATCCGCCCGTTCGTGATGGTGAAATTGCAGTTTTGCTCTATCCACATATTCCAGAGTATCCTGATATCTTTGCTTTGCAGCGTAACACCACCTGTGCTGCTGTTGTAGATGACCAGATGTCTCATCACCGGCGGGATGTCGGCGCCCATGTATTGCGGACTGCTTCCTTCGAACCTGAAATCGACAGTGTCGTTATAGCTGCTTACGCCCTGCATCTGGAAGGTGCCGCTGCTGTTGTCGATGCCATCAGGGTGGTTGGTGTGTATCACCGCGGCCCGCTTGATGTTGAGGTTGCCTGTGCCCGAAATGGTGTACGACTGCATCCTGAGTTTGCCCATGGCCTCGACATTGCCTTTGGCCGTGAGGTTTTTCGTAAAAGTGAGCCCAACGGTGTTGTTGATGGTGAGGTTGTTGAGCACACCGTCGGCGCTGTCGGGCATTTCATGGCCCATGGTGATGCCGTACCGCCCGTTGTAGACCAGGTCGGCATTGGCGCCGAATGTTGGTTTTGCTGACAGTTTCCCCGGGTATCCGTAATAACCGTCGAGCAGGCCAGGATCTGCCGTGATCACACAGCCGCTGGCCAGGCTCAGGGTGGCGGTGCTGTTGTTAAAGGTGCCTGATATCAGGAAGAGGTTTTCATTAACGGTTACATTGCTGCTCAGGGTCACCCCCCCCGAATTCTTAATGGTCAGGTCTCTCAGCACGGTGGTGGACGAAGGCATTTCATAACCGCTTGCGTATCCGATGTCGCCCAGATAGAAGAGGTCGATGCTGCTGCCAAATGCAGGTGCGGCAGTGAGTTGTCCGGCACGCACCTCAATGCTGCTGCCGCCGGCCATGCTCAGTGTGGACCCGCTGTTGTCGAAACTTCCGGCATTTAAAGCCAGCGTCCCGTTCACCGTGAGCCCCGAATTCAGGGTCACATTCCCGGGGCCGTTGATGGTCACGTCCTGTGCCACGCCTGTGGATGAGGGGATTTCATAGCCCGTGCCGATGTTATTGGCTGAACGGTACCCGAGCATGACGGAGCTGCCAAAGGTGGGAGCGGCAGCCAGGCTCCCGTCGTAGCGTACGATGCTTTGCCCGTCGGCGAGCCCCAGGGCAAAGCTGCTGTTGTCGAAGGTGCCGTTGATCAGGAAGAGCGTGCTGTCGATGTTGCGTGCGGCATGCAGGCTCACCCCGGCGGCATTGTCGATAAGGAGAATGTCCGGGCCCCCGGATGAGGGGAATTCGGTGGCGGAACTTGTCTGTGCCGACTGCCCCCTGTATTCCAGTGCGGCGCCTTCTTCATAGGAAATGCTGTAGGTGCCTGCCGTGATGCTTCCTGCTTTAAGGCGCAGCATTTTCGCGATCTGCAGGTTGCCGGACAGGCTGACGCCGGCAGGATTGTTGATGATCAGCCTGGCGACGCCGCTGATCGCAGGATCGATCGTCTGGGCGCTGCTGCCGGCATAAATAATGTCGGCACCGGCCGCCACCGTGAGGCTGCCCTGATTGTTCAGGCTGCCGCGAAGGGCCAGTTCCTTATTCACCGCCAGGGAGCCACCGGGAGAGATGGTCAGCGTTTCGCCATCGTCGATGCTGAGGGAGCGGCAGGCAGCCGTGCCGCTCACCACAGGCATGTTGGTGCCGGCGCTGATCAGGGCGTGCATGCCGGCGTCGGGGATGCCGTTATCCCAGTTGGATGCATCATCCCATGCGGTGCTGTTGCCGCCCTGCCATTGGGTGAGCGACTCAGTATACACATAAGCGCAAAGGTCGAAAAGGTAGGAGGGGTTGGTGCCGCCAATGAGATACCAGCTTCCGTCGCTGCCATCACCGCTGGTCCAGCAAACATTTGATTCAATTACCGGGTCGCAGAACCCCGACATATACTGCTCGGTGGGTATCGGCCAGGGGTAGCCCGGCGCATAATACCGTACTTTGACATAAATATCGTTGCTGCCTGTAAAACAGGGCCCGTCGGGCAGCTCAAAACTGTAGTATCCGGGGTAGTGGCAATACAGCTTGTCCAATTCGGCGATCTTGTTGGAGAGGATCAGGTTTACATCGTCAAAGTCGTCGTAGATCTCAAAGCCCACCTCCGTCATGCCGCTGTTGACATAGGTGCCCAGCCGCACCATCCGTTTGTGCTCATCAAGCGTAAACCTGATGAGCCCGTAACCCAGCGGGTCGTCGTAGCCCATGCTGTAAAAGCTGCCCAGCCTGCTGTGCGTATAGACCTGCGTGCCCGGCACATATTCTTCCCGGCCGGGGTAGCACTGTCCGTAGTCGATGATATGCAGGTCGTAATAGGAGATATAAAAATACCCGCTTTCGCCGTATGAAGTCCCGTAGGAGTTTTTGGCAATGAAAACTCCCGGGGGCGGATAGGCGCTGAACATGCCTCCGGTGACCTTCTTGTTGTCGTCCCAGCCGACCAGGGTGATCAGATGGTTGGTGGTGGTATGGAGGGTGTTGAAATAGGTATAGTCTGATGAATTAAAATAGTTTAGGTTGGCGATCCGCATCGGCACCGACACCCCTCCCTGGTAATAGATGGCGTCTTTGACCAGCTCCACATCGGGAGGCACGAACAGCACTTCGGTGATCAGGGCCGCCGGGCTCAGGCCTGTGATACAGGTGTTGTTGGTAGTGGAATAGGGGTCGTCGGCCTCCAGGATGGGGCCTTCGCCGCGGGCCATCACCGCCGTGGTATGGTAGTTGGAGCCGTAGCCGCAGGGTGCCGACAGAAAGCCGTGGCAGTTCTTGACATTGTTCTCTGAGAGGTCGTATGCACCGTATCCCTGCAACAGCCACGACGACTCAATGGCTGCCAGGCTGGCAAATGCCCAGCAGGAGCCGCAGCCTCCCTGGTTCTTCACGGGTGTGACCAGCGATGTGCCGCCGGGGCCGGCCGTGCGCATATCGTAAACAGCAGGAAGAAAACGGTTTCGTGCCGGTGGCCGTTTTACGGAAAGGGAACGGAAGCCCGGATGATAAGGCAAAATGCCGGGGGTCTCTGCATGGTCATAAGCAGGATCGGAAATGGTTCTCAGGTATTCGGGGTTCAGGGGGGCAACCGATGGCAGCCTGCGCTCCTGTGCAGTAATTGACAGGAAGAGACAGAAGAATACAATGCATGTTAATAAGCGTTTCACAAACTCCTAGCGTTGAATGACTACCTTGCTGTATGCTTTGGGTTTGTAATCAGTATCGGAGCTTATTATACAAAGATATACCCCATTGGGCAGATTTCCAAGCTGAATGGTATATTTTAAGTTTTCTTTAACAAATCCTTCATAAACGGTGTTCCCGTAAAGGGTCGTCAGGCGCAGCCTGTATCTTTCCTTTTCATCGCCGCTGCCGGCATCGAAGAGAATGTTCAGCTCTTCGCCGGCCGGGTTCGGGTATATGTGCAGGCTTCCGCCGGCCGCCTCCCGTCCGTTATCCGGAATATCCATGGTAACCGGTGGTGGCTGCATGTTGCTGTACAGCTCGAGTCCGCCCGAAAAATTTCCGGTGAGCAGCTCGAAATAGCCGTCGTCGTTCAGGTCGGACAGGCAGGCTGCAGAGCGGTATGCGTTCCGTATCGTGAATTCAAGCGAATCGATCTCCATCCATAAGTCATCCGAAGGGGTAAAGCTCCCTTCCAGGTTATCTTCAATATCGGTAAAAAAGAAGATGCTGCCTTGTTCCGACCCGGAAACCAGCCGCAGTTTGCCGTCGCCGGCCCGGAAGATGAAAGGGGTGCTGTAACCGTTGTAGGAAAGGTTGTAATCGGTTACATTCACCTTGCCAAGGCTGTCGGTAAGCAGTGTAAATACCGGGGTGTAGGCATCGCCGGTATTCCGGTAGTAGTTCAGGTTGCCGGCCTTCTCGCCGATAATGAGATCCGGAAGCCCGTCTTCATCAAGATCAAAAATAAAGGGAGTGCTGTATTCGCCCACATCAATGTCCTGATAGTTGACCGCTTCAAGCTGGAAGTCGAGGGGATTGCCCAGGCAGGCGCAATTCCTGAAAAACATCAGTGTGCCGTCGTCGCGGCCCACGATCATGTCGGGGTCGCCGTCGCCGTCAATATCGCCGAATGCAGGGTAAGCCCCGCGAATGCCCATTTCGCCGATGAGCCCCAGGTCGTCTGTGACAAACTCAAAAACCGGCGCTCCTGCCTCTCCCGTATTCATAAAGAGGGCGATGCGGCTGGCGTATTCCGAATGGAGGATCATGTTATTGTCGTACCATGACGACTGATAATAGCCGTAGTTTCCGATAACGAGGTCGGGAAGCCCGTTGAGGTTTATATCGGCAAAGACCGGATAGGCACCCGACCCGCAATCGATCATGTTTTCCTGCAGAAAGCTTTTGGTACTGAGACGGAAATCGGGGTATTCATTGCTTCCTTCGTTAATATACAGCCATACGGAATTAAAGTTTTGGTTTACAAAGGGGTTGGGGTCGAAAGGGGATATGATCAGGTCGCGCAGGCCGTTGTTGTTTACGTCGGCCATGGCTGCAACGGGCATGCTGAAGAGCCATGCAGGGTCATCTTCGTTGGGGAAGTCCTTGTTGTAAGATGTCATGTATGCTTCTTCCTGTGTACCTCCGTTCATGAGGAGGAAAAGGGTAGGGTAGTCAACGTCGCCGAGGATAAGGTCGGCCAGCTGGTCATTGTTCATGTCGGTAAGCAGCAGCGTTGAGCCCGTGTGCCGGTCGCGGGGGGTGAATTCCCGCAAAGTCTCTCCCCTGGCTCCGAAACAGGTGTCGAGGTAGAGTTCGTTCGATTCTTCGTTTTCGGCAAAATACCCCCAGCAATAGGCGGTGCGTTCGAAAATCAGTGAGTCGGGGATCCCGTAGGTTTCCATGGAAAGGTTCTTGTGCATCTCCACGAAAGAGCCCAGTGCCCAGAATGTCAGGATGTCGAGGTCGCCGTCGCCGTCAATATCATAGATCCCCGGATAGTCGGCATAGGTCACCAGGATGTTTACGTAGCCGCTGCCATACCAGGAAGTGAGGTAAGGGTATGCCACACGTTCGAAGCGCAATTCCGCCTGTGAGGTGTTCTTATACACTACAATGCCCGGGCTTTGCGGGTTATAGGTGAAAAGGTCTTCCCTGCCGTCCATGTTATAGTCGGTAAGGATCATCCAGTGGCTGAGACCGGGGAAGGACGATATGTATTCAGGGGCAAATGTATAGCTGATCTCGCCGGGTATTCCGTTGTTGATGAACGGCATCAGGCGGTTTCCCTGCCGGTCGAAAGCCACCAGGTCCTTGATGCCGTCCATGTTCAGGTCGATCTCCCCGAACTGGCAGGCATTCATGCCCCCCGCAAAGGGAAAGGCGTAATTTTCGGAGGCGGGGCTTTTTACTTCCGGGGCTGCCCCCGTTCTTTGCGCGCTTAGCGGCAGCGCAGCGGCACACAGCGCCGCGATGATCAGGATGTGATGATGGAAGGATTGCATGTCGTTAAATATTTTCACCTTCAAAGGTAGCAATAAATATGGCCGGTATTTTCCGGGCTTCCGGATGGTGTGAATGATGTGAATGCCGCCGGGGGGAAGTGAAAGATTCATATCTTTGACAGGCAAACCAAGATGAAACCTATGGCAAAGATCCTCGTTGTTGATGATGAAAGGAGTATCCGCAGCACCCTGCGTGAGATCCTGGAATATGAAAAGTACACGGTGGTGGATGCCGCCGACGGAAAGGAGGCGCTGGAACAGACCGGAAAAAATGAGTTTGACGTGATCCTTTGCGACATCAAGATGCCCGGCATGGATGGCATGGAGTTGCTCGACCACCTGCTCGACACCACCGACACGCCTGTGATCATGATCTCGGGGCACGGCAACATCGACACGGCCGTGGAAGCCATCAAAAAGGGGGCCTATGATTATATTGCCAAGCCGCTTGACCTCAATCGTCTGCTGGTGACCATCCGCAACGCCATGGATCGGTCGAGCCTCATCACCGAAACCCGGAAACTGAAGCGTAAGGTGAGCGGTACTTACGACATGGTGGGTGAGTCGGCTGCCATGATTGAGATCAGGGATCTGATCGACAGGGTGGCTCCTACGGGCGCCAGGGTGCTTATCACCGGGGAGAACGGCACCGGCAAGGAACTGGTGGCACGTTGGCTGCATGAAAAAAGCAACAGGGCGAAGGCACCTTTCGTGGAGGTAAACTGCGCCGCCATCCCATCCGAGCTTATTGAGAGCAAGCTGTTTGGCCATGAGAAGGGTTCATTTACTTCTGCCATTAAGCAGCGGAAAGGCGATTTTGAACTGGCCCACGGAGGGACCCTTTTTCTCGATGAGATCGGCGATATGAGCCTTTCGGCACAGGCCAAGGTGTTGCGTGCCCTGCAGGAGAACAAGATCATGCGGGTGGGTGGCGAAAAGGATATTGTGGTGGATGTAAGGATCATTGCAGCTACCAACAAGAATTTGAAGGAAGAGATCGACAGGGGGCGTTTTCGCGAAGACCTGTATCATCGCATCAGCGTGATCCTCATTCACGTGCCTCCCCTGAGGGAGCGGCAGGAAGACATCCCTGTGCTGACAGCGCATTTCGCTGCCGAGATCTGCGAAAGCCAGGGAAAACCGCAGAAGGTTTTTAAAGAAGATGCCTATTCAGAAATGAAAAAGATCCCCTGGACCGGCAATGTTCGTGAATTGCGCAATGTGGTGGAAAGGCTGATCATTTTATGCGACAAGGAGATCACCGGAGCGGATGTGGAGAAGTATGCGCAGCCCCTGGGGAGTAAGCAGTAGGCAGCTGTGTTGCCTTATATATTCTTTCTTTCAATGGACTTAATCCCGGATTACCATCTTTCTCCTGTAACGGGAATTTTCTATTAGAATTTCTACGATATATATCCCGGCCTGTAGTTGTGATATATCTATTGATTCCTTATTTCCCTTTAGGTGTATTACTTTCTGACCTGTAATACTTGTTATAACTACCTCATCAATAGTAGAACCGTTAGTTTCAATATTCAGGGCGTTAAATGCCGGGTTGGGGTATATTGATATTCTGTTTCTAAGTGCCTGTTCATCAATAGAGAAACTTTCACAAGCAGCTTCTACCTCAGTTTCATTGAGACAACCGCTAGCATTATCGGAGATCAGTACGATGCTGTTTAATGTTCTCAGGTATTCGCATACACTATGTACTTCACATTCCGACAAAAAGTGATTGTCAAAAATTTCGAGTCTCTCAATCGACCCTGGATCAATACTGTCCAGTCCCTTCAAGGACGGCAATATATCATTGCTCACTATCGAAAGTTTTCCCCCGATAGAATTCAGTTTGTAAAAGCTGCTGAGGTCATCAAGTGATGAATTTAACCAGATATACAGGTTGCTATCAATACTATTAATGTTCTCCAGGCCGGAAATACTTATCAGTAGATCATTCTTTTTAATAGTCAAGTCTCCACCAATATGCGATACCAATATTAAACTATCGATATTGGTGATATCTTCCCCTTGAATTACAACATTCCCCTGAATTGCGGTGCAATAGGGGTAATTGATCGGGAAACTGTCCACCTGTGCCTGTGTTGAGAATACAATCCCGAAAGGCAGGCATGTGGAAGAATCACATGCGATTTCAATCTCTTCACGTGTATTACATCCAGGAGCATTGGATGAAATATAGGTGTTAGACTCAGGAATATCAAGATACTCACATACACTTTTTACATCACATTCGCTTAACAATTCATTACCAGTGACAATCAATAAATCAAGAGAATCGACATTTATGTTTTGCAATGCATCAATATTATTCAGATACGCATTAGACTGGATCTGAAGATTCTGGCTAACAAAATTCAAATTCTCTAATCCTGATAGATCAGTTAGACCATCCATATCTTCTATATACAGAGTTCCGACTGATTCCAATCCAGACAACTCTGACAAACTGGTAACAAGTATATTATCTTCAATAAACAGTGCTTTCACAGCAGTCAGGTTTTCGAGTCCCTCAAGGTTTTCTAATGAGTCATTCCAATAAAGGTCTAGTGAACCATCCACATACTGTAAAGCATTCAGTCCTTTAGTTGTACGTAATCTGTAATTGTGGCTTAGTCTTAAGTTACCATAAACTGACTGGAGGTTTTCCAGACCTTCGAGGGTGATTAAGTTAGCGGTAGAGTATATTGTAAATTCACCATTCACGGTAGTGATAGGGTGTAGTCCAGAAAGATCTGTAATATCATCCTCGCGAATGCTGACATCACCTTCCAGTTCCGCACATTCCTGGTAATTGGCTGAGAAGTTATCAATATCTTCCTGTTGATAGAAAATGTAGTTGCCATATGGTAAACATGACATCTGAAATCCACAGGCATCTGCGATTTCAGGAGCAGTCATACACCCAGAGCTATTTAAATATATCTCTACAGTTCCTTGCGGATCGGATAAATATTCACAGATACTTTGTATTTCACAGCTGCTCAGGAGTTCATTATGCGAAATTCTCATGTCGCCATGAATACTGCTTATGTTTTCCAGTCCTGATAAACTATACAATAAATCATTGTTAACCACTTCCAGGCCGTATCCCACATAACTCAGGTTTTGCATGGCATCAAGGTTTTCCAGGTCTTCATTACCCCAGATACCAAGTGTGCCACCGATGCTTGTCAGATTATCCAGTCCCGTTAGGTCAATAAGCTTAGGGTTAGAATATAATAACAGATCACCCCCAAGCGACTTCAGACTTTCTAGTCCTTTCATGTCCAGGATATGATTGTTATCCTGTATTCGCAGATTGCCGCCAATTGAATCCAGGTTTTGAAGGCCTTTCATCTTGTCTAGGGTAATGTTTTCCTTTATTTCAAGGTCTCCATAGATATATGTCAGGTTATCCAGGCCCGATAGGCTGTCAAGAGTGTTGTTTTCATCTATGATAAGATCTCCCCCGATCATGGTAAGCTTGTCCAAGCCAGTAAGATCGTTTAGTGAATGACATTTCCGGAGCCTGAGATTACCATCAATTGATGCTAATACATTCAGCCCGTTCAGGTTTGTAATATCATAGTAGCCAGAGAAGTAACCTATATAAACATCTCCCTCAATCCGTGTACAACCGGGATAGTGGAACTGGAAACTGTCGATCTGTGACTGGTTTACAAATTCTATTCCCTCCGGTAGGCAGGATTGTGAATATGAAATTGAACAAAGGAGAATCAGTATAATAGCTGGGACGGCTTGTTTGGTCGCTGTTCTGTTTACAAGAAAGGAGAAGAAATTATTCATGATCTATTGGTTTATGATATAACGTCTGGCAAATTGAAAAATTATTGAATCTGTACAAGTTAGATGTATTTCATAGCTTGAGCAAGGCTGGATCAGTTAACGGTTGTGCTCATTCAGTAAAAGGGAAAAGATTTACATTTCTTTAATATAAGCCCACCTTAGTCAACTTTGCAAAGGCAATTTTCGCGAAAATTTATACCACAGACTGAGTGTAATTCTGATTCAGGTATCTGCCTTATGGGACCGCCAGGAAGACATCCCTGTGCTGACAGCGCATTTCGCTGCCGAGATCTGCGAAAGCCAGGGAAAACCGCAGAAGGTTTTTAAAGAAGATGCTTATACAGAAATGAAAAAGATCCCCTGGACCGGCAATGTGCGCGAATTGCGCAATGTGGTGGAAAGGCTGATCATTTTATGCGACAAGGAGATCACGGGCGAAGATGTAAAAAAATATGCCAGTCCGCTCGGCAACAACTGATCCCCAACCCGCCGGCTGCTCTTCTGTTTTAGTGGTTCCCATGCTGTAATTTCCGGCATAGAATTTGCGTAATAGCTGTAAAAACAGTATCTTTGCAGAAATTTTGATAAAGGTATACCCACACCCACACACTCACACACTCACACACTCACACACTCACACACTCACACACTCACACACTCACACACTCACACACTCACACACTCACACA
>CAYOLA010000023.1:0-8170 GCA_964404735.1 uncultured Bacteroidales bacterium | reverse complement strand
CCACCTTCACCCACAAGTTTAGCGATTTCGATCTCCTTTTCATCCATCCCTGCTTTTGCACGTATTTGCAGACCAATAATTGTTTTCCGCATCTCCTTTATTGCCACGCTCGTCTAATGAATAAAATCTTTCCCGGATTCAGCTCTTTGTGCTTCTCCGTAGTTAAGTGCCGTTCTTTAAATGAAAAGATCCTCCATCGAACATCACATCGACCATACAGAATACAGAATTCCATATTCTTCTCCCGGTTTTCAGCGGGCAACGTTCCAAACATATCCCTGTCTGAATTGTTAAAATATACTTATTACATTTGCCTGTCGGGAATTGTCCTGAAATTAAAAAAACCAATCTCTTAACACATGAAAATGAGACTTTATTTCCTGTCAACCCTTGCCCTGGCCATTGGCTTTCTGCAAAGCACTGCACAGGATGAGCCGCAATCTCCTGCCATGATCTCCACTGCGATCTATCATGACGTGGTGGGTCCGTTGCTTGATTTCCCCGCCCTGACTCCGGAAGAACTGGCTTCCATGGCCGAAAAGGAAGCCGGCATAAAACGTAACCAGGACCTTAAGGTACGGCATTACCCGTTTTACGACGAAACCCGGCCACTGGGACCCGACCCGGGCCTGCAGTCGGAAACGGGATCAAGGCGCGGGCTTACCTCCATCATCCAGCATTGGGCCGGGCAGTCTGGATTCTCAAATCCTCCTGATTGCAACGGCACGGCAGGTCCGAACCACTATATGCAAACCATCAATGTTAAATATACCATTTATGATAAGACGGGTACCTTGCTGGCCGGCCCCACCAACCTGAATACGCTTTTTTCGGGTGTCCCGGGCTCACAATATAACGACGGTGATCCGATAGTCCTCTTCGACGAACAGGCCCAGAAATGGCTGGTGGCTGAGTTTGCAGGGGTGTGGAGCAACCCGGATTACATGCTGATTGCAGTCTCCCAGACCAACGACCCCACGGGTTTATGGGACCGTTGGTCGTTCGTGATGAACGGATTTCCCGATTATATGAAGTTTGGCATCTGGCGCGATGGCTATTATATGGGTACCAATACTTTCGCAGGTGACGACATTTATGTTTTCGAACGTGATGTGATGATCGCCGGAGGTTCAAGCCCGCAAATGGTGCAGTTCAACAACCCCTACAGGCCAAACAGCGGCTTTCATTGTGTGCTGCCGGTCGACAACGACGGTGCTTTTGCACCTGCCGGAACACCCGGGATGTTTATTACCATCAATGATAACGCCTGGGGCGGCAGCGCACAGGATCAATTATGGCTCTACGAACTGGATGTTGACTGGACGACCCCTTCCAACTCCACTTTCAGCAGGGTGCAGCAGATCAATGTGGCCTCTTTCGACAGCAATTTCGGTTCTACATGGGAAAACATCCGGCAGCCCGGAACAGGCCAGAAACTCGATGCCATACCACAGGTGTTGATGCACCGTGCACAATACCGTAATTTTGGTTCTTCACAGCATATAGTCTGTAACCATACCGTTGACGTGAACGGAGCCGACCAGGCGGGCATCAGATGGTACGAGCTGGACCATAACGGAAGCCAGTGGGAGGTACGCCAGTATGGCACCTATGCGCCCGATGCCGACAGCCGGTGGATGGGAAGCATCGCCATGAATGCAAACCACGAGATTGCACTGGGTTATTCCGTGTCGAGCAATACAACATATCCGGGCATTCGTTACGCCGGACAGTCGGCTGCCGAAAATGCCAATGCCACAGGAATCCTTGATCTGGCAGAGGTGTCGGTCTTTGAAGGAACCGCTTCCCAGACTTCCAGCGAACGCTGGGGCGATTATTCAAATATGGCCATCGACCCCGTCGACACGCATATCTTTTGGTTCACAACACAATATAATATTAGCGGATCACAAAAAGGCACCCGCATCGCCTCTTTTGAGTTTGCCAGCGCCCCGCTTGCCAATTTTGTTGCCGATAACCTTACACCGTCCACCACCGATACGGTGAACCTTACCGATCTTTCATCCGGCTCGCCGGTATCCTGGGCGTGGGATTTTACGCCTGCCACCATTACCTATCTTGAAGGGACCTCGGCTACTTCACAAAACCCGATTGTGCGTTTTAACGCTCCGGGCTTTTATACAGTCGAACTTACTGCTACCAACAGCCTTGGTTCGGGCACGGAAACAAAGGTCGATTATATTGAGGCCAGCCAGCCTTTGCCCGCACCGGTGGCCGATTTCGTTGCAAACAATACCACTCCGCTGACTAACGATACGGTTGTTTTTACCGATATGTCAACCAATAGCCCCACTGCATGGGAGTGGACTTTCACCCCTTCAACGGTTTCCTACCTCAACGGCACTTCATTTTCGACACAGCATCCCGAACTGCGCTTTGATGACGCCGGCTATTATACCGTACAACTTACCGCTACGAATAACGGCGGGTCGGGTACCGAGATTAAGATGGATTATATCCATGTAACGGAAGGGATGTCGGTGAGCGCCACCGCCAGCCCCGGCGAGATTTGCAAAGGGGAGTGGAGCCAGCTTGAAGCAACGCCCACGGGGGGATCGGGGACCTATACCTATAGCTGGACATCCGATCCACCGGGTTTCACATCTTCACTCCAAAACCCCCTCGTGACCCCTGTGATTAATACACTCTACATGGTTGATGTTTCGGACGGCAGCCAGTCGGCCAGCGCTGCGGTTACCGTTGTAGTAAACCCCCTGCCGGAGATCATCCTTGGCGATTGGCCTGAAATGATCTGTAATGTCGGGGTCCCGCCCTTACAGCTGACCGCCATTCCCGTTGGCGGCGAATACAGTGGCACGGGTGTCAGTCCCATTGGCGTATTTACCTCCTGGAGTGCTGAACTTGGATGGAACGTGATCACCTATACCTATGAAGACGATAACGGATGCGTGAATTCGGCCCTGGATTCCATTTATGTGGATGATTGCGTCGGGATTGGTGAAAATGATCGCCAAATGCTTACCGTCAATCTATATCCCAACCCGGGCACGGGTTTCTTTAAACTCGACAGCGAAAACGACATTGACAGGATCGAGATCATCGATCAGAGCGGCAAGATGGTCATGATGCGAAAGATCGGGGGGAAGAGCACCAGCATTACGGCCCTGCGCAGCAAAGGTTTGTATTTTGTGAGGATTTATACGGCGGATGACGACGGCCGCCCGCTTGTCATCATCAGGGAGTTTATCATCCGCTGATAAATATTCCGGCGGCCGGTGCAGGCTTTGCTGCAGTGGCCGGATATAGCTTTTATTCGTAACTTTGGACAATTAAAACGTTTGTCATGAAAAAATTCCTGATACTGGTCGCGGCAGTGACCATCCCTTTTCTGTATTCCTGTGAGGAGGGTGATGAGATCATCAATCTGGGCGCCCTTACCGATGCCGAAATCATTGCAGGCCTGAAAGAGGCGCTCACGGTTGGAACGGACACGGCAGTCAGCATCGTTTCAAAAATCGATGGGTATTATAAGGATGCGCTGATCAAGATCCTCCTGCCGCCCGAAGCCGATATCATTGTTGATAACCTTGACAACCCTGTGTTGCAGGGCCTGGGTCTCGACCTCCTCGTTGAGGATTTGATCCTGAAGATCAACCGGGCAGCCGAGGATGCTGCCACCGAGGCAGCGCCCGTATTCGTGGGTGCCATCACGGGCATGACCATTGCCGACGGCTTCAACATCCTGCATGGCGAAGATACGGCTGCAACGCACTACCTGCGTATGAATACCTTTGGCGAACTGCATGATCTATATACACCGAAAATGCAAAATTCGCTTGACAAGGAAATAGTGGCGGGAGTTTCGGCGCAGGCCACCTGGAACACCCTTACGGGTGAGTATAATACCATTGCCAATTCCCTGGTCGGGCAGCTTGCCGGGCTTGAACCTGTTAATACCGATCTGGGAGATTGGGTAACCACCAAAGCCCTTGACGGGCTTTTTGTCAAGATCGCAGATGCAGAAAAGGCCATTCGTGAAGACCCACTCGCCAGGGTAACCGACCTGCTCAGGCGGGTATTTGGCTCCCTGGGCGGCTGATGAATCCTGTTTATTAGCGGGTGAAAAATCCTGTGTATTCCCTGCCGGGATCAGGCAGGGCAGGGCATCAGTAATCTATAAAATCCCTGAATAAGACCTGCAGGTAGGCTTTCCCTTCCCTTACCAGGCTGTCCTTCCTGTTTTCCGGTGCTTCCAGGTTGATAAAGCCGATGCTCTTATCCCACACAAAATATCCGTATGGCCGGATCCAGCCCAGGCCGTTGTTGGTTTCATAGAAAACAAATTCAGGGCTGTAGGGATTGAAAAGATCGCGGCTCCAGGTAAACAGTTCCGTATCGATATCGAGTTGCTTCAAAAGCGTGAGCGGAATGTCGGGCTGGGAAGAAAGCCGGCTTACCCTGCTTCCCCTGAATTCGGGCCTGATGGCATTTCCGTAAAGGAGAAGCGGAATATGCCTGTAATTGGGTGAGTGAACCGGCCAGTGACGGTAAGAGTTGTGGCTGTGATCGGCAAGAATGATAAAAAGCGTACTGTCATACCATGCCGCCTGTGAAGCCTTTTCAAAGTATTCGCCAAGGGAGCGGTCCGAATAATAGGCGGAGTTGATATAGTTGTTTTCACTCCCGCCCCAGTCCAGCACATTTTCCATGGGCTGGTCGTATGGCGAATGTGAACTCAGGGTGAACACAACCGATAAAAACGGTTGTGGCATATTTTCCATCTCGCCAAGATGATGGTTCAGTATGTATTCGTCGTGAATACCCAGTTTGCCCCGCGGAATCGAACGGGGATAGTCGTAGATCTCCATCATTTTTTCAAAACCTGCAATGCGCAGGTACGACTTGATGCCACCGTACATCAGGTGCCCCCCGAAATAAAAAGATGTGTAATAACCGGCATCTTTCAGTAATTCGATCATACTGGGCAGCTTGGTCACTTTGTCGAGGTTATGCGTGATGGCAGTAATGGGTGTGGCCGGAAAGCCTCCGAATATCGACGACATGGCTTGTTCAGAACGGTTCCCGCTGGCATAAAAGGAATCGAAGAGAATGCCCTGCCCGATAAGTTTTTCAAATTCGGGCGTGATGCCCGCCTCCCCGTTCAGTGAATGCACCAGGTCGGCCGACCAGCTTTCCAGGAGGATAATAACGATGTTGGGCCTGGAAATACGCAGGATGTTAATGGTGGTATCCTTTACGGTATAATTGATATCCCTGACTATGGCCCTTGCCACGTCGTCATCATAAAAATCGTAAGGGTTTCTGTGCATGAAGCGGTAATTTTCGAGGGTGCTGAAAGCAAACTGGTAACCCGAATTAACGGCTGCATGGTTCAGGATATGGTGTTGCGAATAGTACGACTGGCTTTGTGTGATCGGGATGGCCTGGATGCCTCCGCGAATGCCCAGAAAAAGCAGGGCCGGCATTAGCACATAAAAAGCAAAGGCGGCAGGAAAATATTTCTTCCCGACGAGCGGTTTACGATAGATAAAGCGGATATAGAAAAGAAACGACAAGCATGAAATCAAAAGAAAGACCAACAGCAGGACGATAAATTCCAGGGTTGATGCACTGCCGTATACTTCGCCCGGATTTGTCAGGTAATGCAGTGCTTTGTAAGGAAGCTTCGTCTTCCATTCACCATAAATGCCAAGCTCGGCTGTGGTTATCAGGTTGTAGGCAAGTATGATGAAAGCGGTATAGATCTTATTGGCCCAATCGATCCACCGGCTGTTTAAGAAAATGCGCAGGCTGAGCAGAAAAAACGGCAGAAGCAGGATGTAGCAGGCCGTGCTGACATCAAGGCGGAGCGCATGCCGGAAAGATGCCATGATCTCAGCATTCCCGGCCCCGCTGACCAACAGCAGATGCCGGTAATACAATAAAAATATAACCCGGTTGACCGCAAAAAACAGCAGCCAGAAAATAAACTGGCGCAACAGCGAAGCGTATATCCTGTACATCTTGTTATTGTTGGCGGCAAAGGTAAGAAATTGAAGCAAGCATGAATATTTATATCTGACTGATAATCTGCCGGTGTGTTCGTTTATACATCAGCCACCGCCCTTTGCTTTATTGTTTTTAAACAACATTTGCTTTAATGTAAAATACATATAATTTTGTGCATATTTAAACTAATTAAAAACAATTATATTTACGGCTTGTTTAGAGAAGTTGTTACCGGGGAGCAGGTGACAAGCGTTTTGATGTATAAGAAATATATTTTAGGATGATGATCAAAAAAGTGCTGGTTGCCAACAGGGGTGAGATTGCCATCAGGGTAATGCGTTCCTGCCGGGAAATGGGCATTTCCACTGTTGCTGTTTTTTCGGAGGCCGACCGGCGGTCGATGCATGTGCGCTATGCCGATGAGGCTTACTTTATCGGACCTTCGCCTTCAAACGAAAGTTATCTGGCCATTGATAAAATCATTGCCGCCGCACGGAAGTCGGGGGCCGAGGCCATTCACCCCGGTTATGGCTTTTTATCTGAAAATGCCGGATTTGCTGAGCGCTGCAAGGCAGAGGGAATTATTTTTATCGGCCCTTCGGCGCACGCCATACGTACCATGGGCGACAAGATCACGGCCCGCAAAACCATGATCGAAGCGGGTGTGCCTGTTGTGCCCGGCAGCGGACTGATCAACAGCGAAGAGGAAGCACTGGAAAGGATCAGGGAGATCGGATTGCCGGTGATGGTAAAAGCTACCGCCGGGGGCGGCGGCAAAGGCATGCGGCTGGTGACGGACAAAAAAGATATCCTCGGTTCCTTACGGGCTGCCCAGTCTGAAGCCGGATCGGCTTTCGGGAATGATGCCATATACATCGAAAAATATATAGAATCGCCCCATCATATCGAATTCCAGATCCTGGGCGACCAGTTTGGAAACGTGATCCACCTTTTCGAGCGTGAATGTTCGGTGCAGCGCAGGCATCAGAAGGTGATCGAAGAAACTCCTTCACCGCTGATGACTCCGGCTGTGAGGGAAGAAATGGGCCATTTCGCCGTGGCTGCCGCAAAAGCGGTTCAATACAGCGGAGCCGGAACCATAGAATTTATTGTGGATGACAATCTGAATTACTACTTCCTTGAAATGAACACCCGCCTGCAGGTCGAGCACCCGATCACTGAGCGGGTGGTGGGCGTTGACCTGGTAAAGCAGCAGATCAACATTGCTGCAGGCATGGAACTGGGCCTGAAACAGGAAGATCTTCAACAGCATGGCCATGCCATCGAATGCAGGATTTATGCCGAAGACCCTGAGAACGATTTTATGCCCAGCCCGGGGGTGATCAGGCATATTACGGAACCCCTCGGACTGGGTGTGCGGCATGACGGTTATGTGTACGAAGGTTATGAGATCCCCATACATTACGATCCCCTCATCAGTAAACTGATCGTATGGGCAGGCACGCGCGATGAAGCCATTGCCAGGATGAAGCGAGCCCTCTACGCATACAAGATCACCGGTGTAAAAACCTCTATTCCATTCCTGGAAAAGATCATGGATACGCCCGACTTTGTCAGGGGGAAATATAATACGCATTTTATTGAAAAGAACAGGGAATTCCTGACTTTTCCGCCCGGGCATGATGAAAAAGTGGAAGATGTGGCCATCATTGCGGCCTACATCGATTATCTCGATCAGGTTGAAAAGTTACAGGGAAACATGATTTCAAAGAACGGAAGCAGCAATTGGAAATACTGCAGCCGCCGTGCGAAATTTAACAGACTGTAAAGAGATGGCGATAGAAATAAAAATCAACGATCGCACTGCCATGGTGGAATTGCTGGGAAGGGAAGGTGAGCAGGTGAAGATCCGCATCGACGGCAAAACATACGATGCCGATGTGGTGATGGTAGAGGATGGGGTGTATTCCATCATCATCGACCAGCGATCGCATAATATTGAACTGGTGCGTTCAGGCAATAAGGGTTTCACGGTCAACACCTACTCCAAGTCATACGAGGTAGAGGTAGTGGATGCCGAGAGTAAATACCTCAAAAGCCGCCGCAAGCTGGAAGGAAAGGATGATTCGGTGATCTCCTCGCCCATGCCGGGTAAAGTCGTGAAAATACTGGTAAAAGCCGGTGACCGCGTAAAGGCGGGCGATACCGTCATTGTGGT
>CAYOLA010000022.1:0-6088 GCA_964404735.1 uncultured Bacteroidales bacterium | reverse complement strand
GGGATAATTCATGGAATGAATTTGAAAAGATATTCAAGAATATCCACAGCGATTTCTTTCAGAGGCTGCTGATCAGATGCCCCGACCTGACGCCCGCCGAGATCAAGGTAGCGGCCTTCCTAAAACTCAATCTCAGCACAAAGGAAATAGCCGCCGTAACCTATAAGTCGGAAGCCGGGATCAAATCGACCAGGTACCGGCTTAGAAAAAAACTGGGGCTGCAATCAGATGACAGCCTCGTTCCCTGCCTGATAAAACTCTGATCAGATGCTGTTGATCATCTGAATATTTTGTCACATCATGGGCATGATCTTGGAATGTCCGCCACCCGGTCGCCATGCATTTTTGCACAGCCAGCGATGCAGAAGCCTCAAAATGCCCCTACCGGAAAACCACTGATCCGGGCTTTCCTCCCTTCTGTAACCCTTGCCAATAAGCTAAATCCTGATTTTGCTACTTTTTGAAACAGCCCCGGCAACCTATTACAACCCCCTTTTTGTGGTGCCCGGCGACCGTCCATGGTACTTTTACACCCAGAGATCAGAAAATGAAAAGCAAGGACAAAAAAAAAGGTGGTTCAGGCAGAAAGAAAGAGGGTGACAGCAATCAGCAATTGTCCGACAAGAAAAAAAATATTCGCATTAGGAAAGCGGCCCTAAAAAAGATATTTGATCATTTTAATGAGCCCGGTAAAAAAAAAGAATCATAAACCCCAAAACAAAAAAACTATGAAAAGAACAATTACCTTATTTATTCTGCTTTTTAGCATGCAGGCTTTGTTTGCACAACCGGTGCTGAACAACAACCTGAACTTTGCCATTGGCGACTATTACCGCATCGATGGCTATAATGAAGTTACAAGCATTGATCCGGGCGGGCCCGGAGCCAATCTGGTCTGGGACTTTGGAGTCATTTCCGGTAGCGGTTTCTTTGAAGGCGATGCCGCCATTTGTGTCGATCCGGCCAACACACCCTTTGCCGATTCCGCAGGTGCTGCCGGGGCAAATATCGCCACCAAATTATTCGCCTCCGATGATGGCCCATACCAGTACTATAAATCGAATGCCGGTTCGCGCGAGATCCTTGCCATGGGCTGGCACCAGGCCGGGAATACCAGCTTTACCAATTATCTGGACGGCTACACCGATCTACAGTTTCCGATGACCTACGGAGACGATTTCGATTTTAACACCGAATTGCTCATGTATTCGGTCGATATGGGTTATTATGTGATGCGCGATTCAGGCCATGTCACCGTTGAGGCCGATGCCTGGGGCTCCATTACAACACCCGTGGATACCTATTCCGGCGTACTGCGCCTGAAAACCACATCTGTCATCCATTCATGGTACAGGTACGATATCGGGGAACCCTGGCTATATCTGGGTGAATTTACCGATATCAGTTATACCTGGTATGCACCCAATATAAAAGTGCCTGTAATGATCATCATGGAATTTATTTGGGACAAAGGCCTTTATTCCGTGCACTACCTGGCCGAATATGATTCGCCGTCAGGAATAAAAAGCCCTGAAAACATTGAGTTCAGCCTCTATCCAAACCCCGCCAAAAACTTTGTGCATATTGTATGCAGTGAAGATTTTCAGGCCAAAGAGATCATCATTTATAACCTGCAGGGCCAGGAAATAATGAGACAAAACGCTGCGGATACAAGGATTGATGTGTCTCATCTCAGGCAGGGCTGCTATTTCGTGGAACTTCAGTCACAAAAAAGCAGCACGGCCCGCAAACTCGTGATCCAATAAACAGCAAGCCACATGAAGAATATAACAAATTTCCTGGCAGGACTCTTTGTTTTCTCCTTATCATTCGCAGTCCTGAATGCCCAAAACCTCTATGTGCTGGAGAACAGCGGTCAGCAAACGAGCTATGTGATCGGCGGTATCAATAAGCTGCATTTCTCATCCGGTGAACTGTTCATTGAAATGCAAAGCGGCACCACCGACAACTATCTGCTGGCCGATCTGCAATACCTGAACTTTACCGACCTTCTGCACATACCGGCTCAGATTGTCCCTGCAACACCGGAGATGAGCCTTTATCCCAATCCTGTTTCCGGAACCCTGCATATAAGCTATTTAATACCCGGAGGGGAAAAGTGCAGGCTTGAGATCATCTCGGCGGATGGCAGGATTGTTCGCAGCGAAAACCTTCCGGCGGGAAATAAAATGCTGAGTTGGGAGGCCGATCTTTCGGCAATTCCGGAGGGCTTGTATCTCTGCCGTGTGAACAATGGCAAATCCATGATCACCAAAAAATTCATTAAAAACTAAGAGGGAGAAACAAAAATGAAAAAAATAATGACCATTATTCTGATGTCGGTGCTCATGGCAGGGCCGGCAGGAGCCCAGCAGGACAGTATGTATGTCCACCTGGCAAGCGGAGTAGTTGTAAAATATGCCGTTAACGATATCGACAGCATTATTTTCTATGCCGGCGGGGGAGGAAATACCGTAATAGATATTGACGGCAACGTGTATACCATCGTGGTTATCGGTTCGCAAAGCTGGCTGGGGCAAAACCTCAAAACCACCCGTTATAATGACGGTACGCCCATCCCGCTGCAACCCACCGCAAACATATGGGATACCTTATCCACCCATGCATACTGCTGGTATGATAATGATATCGCAAACAAGGAACCTTACGGAGCCCTTTACAACTGGCATGTTACCAATACGGCCGGCAATGGCGGAAAAAACCCATGTCCGCTTGGCTGGCATGTGCCGCACGATGACGAATGGACCGTCCTGACCGATTACCTGGGTGGAGCGGCAGTAGCAGGAGGAAAACTAAAGGAAGCGGGGACAACCCATTGGGATCCGCCCAATTCGGCGGCAACCAATGAGACCGGATTTACGGCCCTGCCGGGCGGAAAAAGGGGAACTGCAGCGTCTTTCGCGGTAATGGGTTCCGAGGGCAGCTGGTGGACAAGCTACGCCCATCCAACTTACGGCAGCGCTTATTTCAGGAGCATGGGCTTTGCTTCGGCGGGCGTATACAGGGGGCACGTGGGCAAGACATTTGGCATGTCGATACGCTGTATCATGGATTAGGATAGCCATAAAAAAGTCTTGCCCATCCAAATATGCCGGAGCTGTAAGCTCATGCCTGAATGGCATGGGCTTACAGCTCTTTCATGTTTGCAAGCGTCCAGATATTCAGGAACCCGATCCGGCTGATCCCGGTTAGCTTGAGGTAGTTCACCTTCTGAACCTCATCCTTTGGCGTGTGGTAGTCGCTGTGAAAGCCACCCATGAAATAAAACCATGGTACATCCTTGCGGGCAAAGGGAGAATGATCGCTGCCGCCACCCCGACTCATACTGGGCCGCATGCTAACATCAAGCGCAATATTGTATTGATCGATGAAATGCATGGTGTTATCTTCCAGGAACTTTTTTCCGGCCGTATACATCATCCGGCAGGCTGTGCCCAGGCTGTCGTCTTTCGCATCGCGCGAGATCATGTCATAGTTGAGATAAAAACGGATATTCTCAATGGGTACACAGGGGTGATCAACAAAATAACGGGAGCCAAGCAGCCCTTTTTCTTCTCCTGTCCAGGCTGCAAAAATGATGGTCCTGGCCGGTTTCTCCCCGGTAGCCATACAGGCTTTTGCAATGCTCATCATACCCACAGTGCCCGAAGCATTGTCGTCGGCCCCGTTCCAGATGTAGCCGTCGAACATGCCCAGATGATCATAGTGTGCGCCAACCACAATGGCTTCCGTAGTATCCTCACCTTCAAGTATTCCGATCACGTTGCGGGCCATGATCAGTTCTGATTCAACACTGCTTCGTATGTGAGCCGATTTGTTTTGAAGTTTTACCGTTTGTGGCTTCATCGTACTGGCAACTTCCCTTTCCCATGCTTCCGCATCAAAACCGCTGCCACGAAATATTTCGTTGACGATCCTGTTGCTCAAACTGATGCGCAGGGGGGAAGCGGTAAGTGAATCACCCGGCAGGGAGCAGGAATAGTCGTAGATGGTGCTTAGCCTGCTATCTCCTTCGTAATGCTCACTATCATTTCTAAATGGTACATTCGTAACCCAACTTCCTGACCTGTCACTGTCGGGATCAACATCGATGATGGCAACTGCTCCTTTTTCGGCAGCAATTTTATCTTTTTCCTGTTGCAGATAGTAATAGGCATATTTGCCATCCGGCCTGAACCTTTGGTATGCCTCGCTGGCAGTGTCGCCATGACCAGGATAGCCTTTAAGACGGATAATGATCTTTCCGGCCACATCCAGCCCCCTGAAATCATCATACTTTTTATCTTTATCCACAATGCCGTAGCCGGCAAAGACGATGGGAGCATTGATCTCGCGGGCGACCTGCCCGGGCTCAATGGAAAAATCGGTCTGTTCATTCAGATGGTATTTAATTTCATCGCTCTGTAGTGTGAATTGCTGCAAATCACCAGGCTTGTGTTTAACCAGGATGATCTCCTGGAAATAGGTATCGTAAGGATGTGCACGCATGCCTCGTGCCCGCTCTTCCCGGCCGGGATAATGCCATTTCTGGTCGCCGCCCGGCTTCAGCCCGTAAATACTGAATATGCTGGCAATGTAGTCGGATGCAATGTACTCGCCGCGCATGCCGGTGCCACGCCCTTCCGTCCAGTCGGATGCCAGAAAATCGAGTTGTCCCTTTACAGACTGCAATGTGATGGCCTCCAGCCCTTTTTCATAAGCCGTGCTGTCATTCTGTGAAACCAGCACCGAATGAAAAGCCAGAAGAAAGACGATTGGATACAGATACTTTTTCATGTTTTTCTTTTTGATTAAAATTAGCAGGAACCAAATATATAAAAAATGAAACGATATATTCAGCAGTAAGTGTAATCGCAACAGTGGATCCCTTATCTTCCCGTTGCGTATATGATTGAAATTGATACGTAAATAACCCTAAACCGAGCGTTTCCGCCCCAGGCCGGTTTGCACACGGCGCACGGAAACACTACATTTGAATCGCAGCAAACCCTGAAAATGATGAGGCGAAAGCGAATTTTCCTGGCTTTAATAACTTCCTGCCTGATCATATTCTTTTCTTTTGTATTCGAAGCATTTAATAAGCGGGACCGGTATGTGATACTGGCCGGTGAATACCTTCCTGCCGGTATTGGCCTGCCAAGGCTGAAAAAAGGCGGTCTCGACTTTTATTTCAGAACCAACGATACCTGGTATTATTCCTGCCGTTCCGGCAATGAATGGCACAGGATCAGAGGTATTTCCCAGGGTGTGGACCAGGATTGCTCATCAGCATATCTTGTATACCGCTGTGTGGACGATTCCCTGCTCATCATCGGCAGCTGTTGTGTTGTTAACGATCGCGGACAAAATACAAAAAAGGAAGCGTATTTCACCTTTGATACCATCGAATCAGGCCGCCGCTACCATTGCCGTATTGCACTGGAAGAAGGGATGTATAAATTTAGCTTTGCAGGAAGTCATTATGCGTTCGGGGCAGGGGAGGAGCAGGGGATGGTTTACCTGGCTGGCCCGGGTCTGTTTACGGATAAGCCACTCGATCACGATTGGATGGTGGATATGATGGAAGGAAAATATTGAAAAATACAGAAAATATGCTGCTTAAACAAAACAACTATAAACATTGTTAATCAGCTATTAATAAGAATTGACTAAAGTTTTGATTTAAGTAAGTTTCTTTTGGGTTGAAAGAATGAAAAAAAGCCTCCCGCACAATGGCTGTTATGCCAGGGGAGGCTTTTTTTTCAGCTTGTGCACTGGTATTAATTTATTGTACGATCAACCGCTTGCCGGCCTGCCTGCTTCCGGCCGTGATCCTGACAAAAAACAAACCGCTGTTGAGTGTTTTAAGGTCTAAGGTAAGGGTATGTTTCCCGGCTTGCAGCAACCCCTGATCTTGTTGCATCACTTTTTGTCCGCCGGCATTGAAAACTTCAACGTTAACCCCACCGGCAGTCTCCAGTTCAACTGTGAAACGGCTGACTGTAGCTGCAGGGTTCGGCCAGAGTGACGACATGAAGGCAGCATGGCTGTTTACGGGCTCTTCCAGGCCGACAAACACGCTTTTGGG
>CAYOLA010000021.1:0-30826 GCA_964404735.1 uncultured Bacteroidales bacterium | reverse complement strand
GCTGCAGGGCATCGTCTTTGCCATCGCCAACGCCATCGGTTTTGCACTGGCCATGATACTGTTTGCCGGCCTCAGGGAACACCTCAACCTCATGGAAGTACCAAAGGGCATGCGTGGCGTTCCCATCGCCCTGGTAACCGCAGGCATACTTGCCATGGCCTTCATGGGCTTTGCAGGCCTGGTATGATCATCCCGGCAGGGAAAGTTCAGGCGTCACCACCGATGCATATGCTTTTATTCATTACTTTTGTTTCCGTCACCACCTGATTAGCACCTTATGCCACTCGACACCATTATCAGCTTCCGCAATGTACCCGTTTACCAGAAGGAAAACCTTGTGCTGAACGATGTCACTTTTACCGTCGACCGGGGCGAGTTCCTCTTTATCATCGGCAAAACCGGCACCGGCAAGAGCAGCCTGCTCAAAACCATATATGCCGACCTGCCCGTGAAGGAAGGCATTGCCACGGTAGCTGAATACGACCTGAGAACCATTAAAAGGAAGGATATCCCTTTCCTCCGCCGCAAGCTGGGGATCATTTTCCAGGATTTCCAGTTGCTTTCTGATCGTACGGTGCACGACAACCTTCACTTTGTGATGAAGGCCACGGGGTGGAAGGATAAGGAAAAGATCGCGGAGCGGATACAGGATGTTCTCGACAAGGTCGGGTTGGGCACCAAGGGTTTCAAAATGCCCCACCAGCTTTCGGGCGGGGAACAGCAACGCCTGGGCATTGCCAGGGCACTGGTTAACGACCCTGAGGTGGTGCTGGCCGACGAACCCACCGGCAACCTCGACCCTGAGACCTCGCGCGGCATCATGGATCTGCTGTTCGGGATCAGCAACGCGGGACGCGCCGTGATCATGGCCACGCACGACTATTCACTCTTCGAATTTTTCAAGGCTCGTACACTGGTGTGCGAGAACGGAAAGCTGGTCTCAAGCCTGACCTGAATCCTGCCCACCCCATACCAGTTTGATCAGCCGGTCGGCATTCACGGAATTACTATAAGCGGAAGAAAGCAGGCGCTCCCGCTGTGAAATCTCCTCTTCGGTAAAGACAAGCCCAAACAGCCTGTGTAAGTCCTCCTTCAGGCCAGCCGCATCGTTTGCGGTTACACAAAGCTCATCCAGGCCCGTGCCGTTCAGCATCTTATCATTGACAAGGCAAAACCGCCCGCGATACAAAACATTCAATAACTTCAACTTCAGCCCGGTTGCCTGAAAGGTGACCAGGATGTTCACATGGGCATTCCGGATGAGGTCGAACATTTTTTCGTCGTCGGGATTGCTCACCAGGCTAATGTTCTTTTTCCCTGCCACAAGCTTCCTGATGCGCCGCGGCGGGTTCATGCCGGCAATAACCAGTGGGATGCTGCTGTCGCCAAACACCTCATTAATCAGGAATGCTGCAGCATGCGTGTTTTCAGGCACCTCGATATTTCCGTGGTACAAGGCATAATCACCCCTGCCGCTCTTCGACTCCACCCCTTCGTTCGGATGAAAGCTGGGGATGTAATACACCTTATTTTGCGGAAAATGCTTCCGCAGGTATTCGGTGTCCTTCTCCGAAACGCAGAGCATAATGCCCGCATGCCTCAGCACATTCTGGTAGAAGCGCAACTTACAACTGGCCACCAGGAAGTAAAACCTGTTAAAGAAGTTTTTGCAGACCTTGAAAAGGTTGAAATAATAACGGTGTTCGATATTACTTTCGCGATAGATACGCAACCTGTCACTAAGCCTTTTGTCATCAAGATAATAGCATGAATGAAGGCCCTCGAAGAGGATGGGGTGATCATCCTTCAGCAGGTTTTCGACAAGCTTCTTTGAGCGGCGGCTGATCACGATGTAAGGCTTAAAACTCAGTGCAGAAAGCAGCCCGGTCCTGCGGGGGTAGTAATGCAATTCCTCACAATACGGCCTCAGATGCTGCTCGGCCCTTCCCCGGCCGGGGTATTCAATACAATGCAGGTGTATTTTTACCCCTTTTGCATGCAATGCCCTGATCTTATAGAACACGTCGATCACCCCACCGTAATTCGGGGGCCAGGGAACATCGAAAGAAATAATATGTAAATGTTTATCCTGCAAAAGCTGAAAATATCCTGATTAATTTTTTCTCTTCATTTTCCCAGCATAATTCATCCGCTGCAAAGCTAAGGTTTTCTTTCCATAATTTATATTGTTCCTTGTTGTTCAGCATACTTTTCACTGCCTTCGCAAGCACTTCCGGCTCATGGCCCGAAACAAGCATGCCGATATCATATTGTTTAATTATTCCCGCAATTTCGGGGAGGTCCGATGCAAGCACCGGCACACGCGCCTGTATGTAGTCGAAGAGTTTGTTGGGCAGGCTGTAACGGTAATTCAGGTTGGTATCCTTGTCGAGGGTCACCGCAATGTCGGCCTGCACGGTATAATCATACAATGCTTCGAAGGGCACCTTGGGAATGAACATCACCTTATCGGGAAGCCCCGACCTCTCTACCTGCTGTTTCAGTTCATCAATCACATCGCCTCCGCCGATGATGACGAAGACCGCACCGCTGATGTACCGCATGGCCTCCACCATTTCTTCGGCTCCGCGTTGCACGTTGATGCCCGCCCCCTGCAGCAGGATCACCTTTTTCCCCGGCGGGAAGAAACGGTGATCTACGGGTTCCGGCCTTTTCTCATTCCTGCGGTACGGGAGGTTCCTGACCACCTGCACGGGTACTTTGTATTTTTCGGAATACAAGCCGGCAATGGACCCGTTCACGGTGTAGACATGCCGCAAACGGGGAAATATCCGGCCTTCGATGGTTCGCCATATGGCCTGCACCGCCTTACGGTTAACAAGTTCAGGTGTTTCTGTATAATACTCATGGCTGTCGTAAACAAGCACCTTCCCCCTGATGGTTGCGGCCAGAAAGTTGGCAGGCAGGGTATCCAGGTCGTTGGAAAGAAAGATGCCGGCGGGGCGGAACAGCAGGAAGAAGAACAGCCTGATGTTATATTCGGCGTAGAAGCAAAGCCCCCGGTGAAACAGCAGGCGCATCCTTTTCGTCCGGTAGGGTCGCCGGCCCAGCGGGAGGCTTTCCCTCAGCCTGCGCCCAACCAGCAACACCTCAAAACCCATCTTTACCAGTGTATTGCACACACGGTCGACACGCTGGTCGGTCACCAGGTCGTTGGTCACTGAAACGATGATCTTTTTCATAGGGTTCCTGCTCGTGAGGCTAAGGTAATGCTTTTGACAATATGGTAACGGATGCCTGACTGCAATATTTCCTGCCGCTGTCAGGGTTGCTTTACACAAAAGCTTATTACCTTTGGAGGATGTCATGTTGATCAGCGAAAACATATCCCTGAAAAAACTCAACACCTTCGGAATTGATGTGAAGGCAGCACGTTTTGTTCGTGTAACGGACATACGGGAGTTGCAGGAGCTGCTTGCCGGCGGGTATTTTTCCGGCAGTGACCACCTCATTTTAGGGGGAGGCAGCAACCTTCTCTTCACGCGCGATTACGGCGGGCTTGTTGTGCAGCCCGGACTGGGCGGGATTGCCGTTGATGAAGCCGGTGATGGCAGTGTACGGGTCACCGCCGGTGCAGGATTAGAATGGGATACCCTGGTCAACTATTGCCTTGAACACAATTACGGTGGCATCGAAAACCTTGCGCTTATCCCGGGCAGCGTGGGAGCAAGTCCCATCCAGAATATCGGCGCTTACGGGGTTGAACTCAAAGATGTGTTCCACTCTCTCAAGGCTTTTGACACTGTTGGAGGCGAAATACGAAAATTTAACAAAGCGGAATGCCGTTTTGGATATCGCGACAGCGTCTTCAAGCGGGAGCTGAAAGGCAGGTACATCATCACGGAGGTAAGCCTTTTGCTGAGCAGCAGGCATTTACCTGACATATCTTACGGGGCGTTGCGCGAGGCACTCGACCGCATGGGTAAGCCCTGCCACGACATCCGTGCCGTTGCCATGGCTGTGGCTGAGATCCGGCGCAGCAAACTGCCCGACCCTGCCGAGACCGGAAATGCAGGCAGCTTCTTCAAGAACCCTGTCGTTGGGCAGGAGGCTTTCACGAAATTGCAGGATAAAAACCCTGGCATGCCATATTATCAGGCCGCTCCCGGACATTACAAGCTACCGGCAGCCTGGCTGATCGAACAATGCGGATGGAAGGGAAAACGCGACGGGCAGGCAGGCGTACATCACGGGCAGCCGCTGGTGCTGGTGAACCATGGCGGGGCATCGGGCAAGGACATCCTCAGGCTGGCCGAACGCATCAGGGGGTCGGTAAAAGAACGTTTCGGGCTCATGCTCGAAACCGAGGTAAATATTTTCTGAGCCGGCCTAAATGCCGATCATCTTATTATCTTTGAGCAATCGGAAAAACGAAATACATTGAAGTTTACAGGGAAGGCAATAATATTTATCCGCAGGCACCTTGAGGCATTTATCTGGATCGCTGCCCTGTTGGCACTGGCCCTGACCAATCCGTCTGACACATGCCACAGCCTCTGCCCGCTGCACAACCTTGGCATAGGCTGGTGCCCCGGCTGTGGCCTCGGGCATGCCATTTCATGGTTCTTCCGCGGAGAATTCCTGTTGTCGTTCGAGGCGCACCCGCTGGGCATTCCGGCCGTTGTCATCCTCCTGGCACGCATCATTGCCATATTCCGTAAAAACCGCATTCACAGGCAATACCTATACATCAAAACGATTCATCATGGCTGAAATTTTTATTTATTTCCCTGAAGCAAGGGGACAGGAGATGGCGCTCCTGCAGGAGATCACCAAAGATTACACCGACAAGCAATTGCAAAGTTTTGCCACCCTTTACAGGGCCCGGCGCCGCGACCCGCAGATGATCCTGCTGACCACGGTGCTCGGCTTTGTGGTTGTGGCAGGCATACAGCGCTTTCTGATCGGGCAGATCGGCATGGGTCTGTTGTACCTGTTCACTGCCGGGCTGTGTTTTATCGGCACCATCATCGACCTGATCAACTACCAGGATCTGGCGCTGGAATACAACCGCAAGATGGCGCTGGAGGCAGCCACCTTTGCCGGCATGACAAAAGGCTGAGCGCTTTATTTTTGGATGGTATGCCTGGCGCCGCACCTGGGGCAATCGATATTGCCACGGCCGTAATCGGGCGGCACTTTTATGCGCAGCCCGCACTGGCAGTCGATGAAGGTATAACTGTTTACAGCCATCATCAGGTCGCCCGTATTGCGTTTTACCGACTTTTTGCCGGCTCCGGAGCTGTCGTCAAAAGCCTTCCTGATCCCCGCATCTCCGTCATCACTAAGGCCTGAACCGGGTATGATCCCGGCCTGTCCGCCTTTAACGGTGCGATAAGCTTCCTGATAATTCATATATCCGGCCCCCTGCATGGAACGCAAGATACGGATGCGCTCCGCTATGGGGGGATGGGTGCTGTACAATCCCGCCGAAGCCTTTTTCTTCTTCTGGAAAGGCAGTGCGATGTACATGGGTGCTGTTACCTTATTGGCCGATTTCATCTCGATATGCGCGCCTGAGATCTTTTCGAGGGCCGAGGCCAGTCCTTCAGGGTACCGGCTAAACCGCACGCCGGTGGCATCGGCCAGGTACTCACGCTTGCGTGAGATGGAATAATACAGCATGCCCGCAAAAATGGGTACCAGGATAGCCACCAGCAGTGCCAGTACCATGACGATGGCCTGCCCCTGCCCGTCGCGGCTTCCGCCGGAGCGGTAGCGTGCGCCTCCCCCGCTGTAAAGCATGCCCCGCAGAAAAACTTCCGAGATGAGTACGATACTGCCCAGCATCACCCCTGCCAGGGTCATGAAGCGGATGTCGCGGTTATAGATATGGGCCATTTCGTGGGCGATGACACCCTGCAGTTCATCCCTGTTGAGACGGGAGAGCAAGCCTGCAGTAACCGCCACCACCGCATGTTTCGGATCCCTGCCAGCGGCAAAGGCATTGGGTGCCTCCTCGTTGATGATATATATTTCGGGCATGGCTGGAAGGCCGGAAGCGATCTTGATCTCCTCCACAATATTAAAAAGCTGCGGATGTACGTCGGGGGTTACCTTTTTGGCATGGCTGGCCGATAAAAGGATCTTTGAACCATTAAAATAACTGATCAGCGACAGGCTTATCCAGATCAGCAGGGCAATGATAACGCCATCGAGGCCCATGCCGGCCGGGTTCACGAAATAGCCGATGGCAAAGCCCAGCAGGGCCAGCCCGATGCCCATCAGGACAAAGAGCAGCAGGGACCTTCTCTTATTGGCACGGATCAGCTCCCACATGGCACAAACATCAGAATGATACCTTTGGCACTTCTTTCTCTGCCTTGTCTTCGAGTTCGAAGAACTCCTCCTGAGTAAAGCTGAACATACCGGCCACGACATTCGAGGGGAACATCTGAATCTTATTATTGTAGAAGAGTACCTGGTCGTTGTAGTTCTGCCTGGCGAAGGAGATCTTGTTCTCGGTGGATGTCAGTTCTTCCTGCAGGCTCAGGAAGTTCTGGTTTGCCTTGAGGTCGGGGTATGCTTCAACGGCAATCTGCAGTTTCCCGAGCGCACCCCCCAGCAAGCCTTCGGCCTTTGCCTTTTCGCCTACGCTGGAGGCCTCCATGGCCTGACTGCGGTAGGCTGTAATATTCTCGAGGGTCTCGCGCTCATGCTTCATATAACCTTTCACGGTCTCGATAAGGTTAGGGATGAGGTCGTGGCGGCGTTTGAGTTGTACGTCGATCTGTGACCAGGCATTTTTAACCTGATTACGCAGGCGTACCAGGGCATTGAAAATGGCGATGAGCCAGATCACCACGATCAGGATCACACCGAAAATAATTACTAAAGGTACCATATTTCCTCCTTTGTTAGATGTTGTTCTTATTTGCCAAGCTGTTCCCTGAACATGTCCCTGAGCAGGGCCGTAACCTTCTCCACCCCGCCGCTTTGTTCCATTTCGAGCACCTGCAGCAGTTCGCCCTTGTCAAACCAGAGGCCATGCCCTTTCACACAGCGGTCGATCAGCACCCGGCCGCCCGCCATCACTTTTTCCATCTTTTTGTTGCAACGCGGGCAGCGCACCCGTTTTTCCCGTATTCCCCGGGCTGCAACGAAGGTGCCCAGCAGCTCGCCGGCCGCATCCGCATTGCCGAGCAGGGTTTCCAACTCACCGGCATCAAGCCAGATGCCGCCTGAAGCGGGACAGTAATCAATCTCAACGCCCGATAATTCAAGCACGAGCATGGGTTGCCGGGAAACAGGCGATCGCATATTCAGTTTTTTTCAGGCAGTGAAGTTAATAAAAATATTGCCGCTGTATACCATTGCGGCCACGTCATCATATTTCCATGGCCCCGGTCAGTTCGCTCACCTCCTTCACCCCGTGCCTGTCCATGTAATCTTCCATACCACGGATGATATTTACGGGCACCATGGGGTCGACGAAGCAGGCTGTGCCCACCTGTATGGCGGCTGACCCGGCCAGCATGAACTCAATGGCATCAGCAGCATTCATGATGCCTCCCATGCCGATCACGGGGATCTTTACGGCCTTGTATACCTGCCATACCATCCGCAGTGCGATGGGTTTGATGGCAGGGCCCGACAACCCCCCGGTGATGGTCGAAAGCAATGGTTTCCGGCTTTCGGCATCCAGGGCCATCCCCAGAAATGTGTTCACCAGCGAGACTGCATCGGCCCCGGCACCTTCCACCGCCATGGCCATTTCGGCAATGTCGGTCACATTGGGGGAGAGCTTCACGATCAAAGTCTTTTTGTATACCTCGCGCACCGCTTCCGTTACCGCAATGGCAGAGGGGCAGCTTACGCCAAAAGCCATACCGCCCTCCTTGACATTGGGGCAGGAAATATTCAGCTCGATGGCCGGAATATGCTCCAGCTCATTGATATGGGTACTCAGTTCAACATAGTCCTCAATGGTGGAACCGTTCACATTGGCGATGATGGGAGTGCCCAGCTTGATGATGCGGGGATAGATATCGCTGACAAAATGACTGATTCCCTTATTTTGCAGTCCGACCGAGTTAAGCATCCCCCCCGCGGTCTCCGCCATGCGCGGGTAAGCATTGCCATCGCGGTTCTTCAGGGTAAGGCCCTTGATAAATACGCCACCCAGCAGCGCCGGATCGAAAAAGTCGGTGCAGGCATCACCATAGCCAAAGGTACCCGAGGCCATGGTTACCGGGTTTTTCAACTTTAAGGCGTGTATGTCGACATTCAGACCTGCCATGTAAGATCGTTTGTATTGAATACCGGCCCTTCCGTACAAACGCAAAGGTTGCCGTGCACGGTTGGCTGTATACAGCAGAGGCACACCCCAAAGCCGCAGGCCATCAGGTTTTCGAGCGACACCTCGCAGGGAACCGACCATTTTCGGGCTTTGGCGGCCACTGCCTTCATCATCCCTTCCGGGCCGCAGGCATATATCATGCCATAGTCGGCGGCTTCACCTGAGAAAAGGCTGTGCTGTGTCAGCAGTCCCCGCTCGCCCAGGCTGCCGTCTTCGGTAGTGCAGTAAACATCGCCGTATGTTTCGAATTCCTCTGTAAAAAGTATGTCTTCGGCCGTTTTGCCGCCAGTGATGACATGCACAAGGTTGCCCTTTTTCTTCAGTTCCCTTCCCAGCATGATGAAAGGGGCTACACCGGTGCCTCCTCCGCAGAGGAGCACCTTTTTATTTTCAGGTATGCTGAAGGCATTCCCCAGCGGATGGATCAGGTTGACCGTCTGCCCCTTTTGCAGGGTCCCCAGCTTCCGGCTTCCCTTTCCGATGGCCTTCACAAAGAATTTCAATGTGTTTCCATCCGTATTGCAGTCGAGGTATGAGAACGGCCTGCGCAGAAAAACTTCCGGCTGGCCGTCGACGCGGATCTCGGCAAAATTTCCCGGGCGAATGTCGGGGATGGCCTCCGTGCCCTCCAGCTCAAGGACGTAAGCGCTGCTGTTGAGCCAGCGAAGGTCTTTAACGCGAAGGTCTTCTATTCTTTTCATTGATTTGTAAAAAAATCCCGGATTCCCGGGGATATCCTATTCGCCGGTTTCATCAACGGTGCCAGCATCAGCATCGTCACCGTCAACCGCCTTTTCTTCATCCGTCACGTCCTCTGAAAAGTCGAGTATATCCATCTCATGGAGCAACTGGTACCATTGCACCACCTTTTTGATGTCGGAAACATAAACCCTTTCGCGATCGTATTCAGGCACTGCCTCCCCGAAGAAAGCCTTCAGTTCTTCCGCTGCCGACTTATGTCCCGGTACGGGCTTCCCCTGCAGGTAATCATGGATCTTTTTCAATACCTCCTTCAGCGGGATGTCATCGGTTTCGGTAAAAATGCTGATCTCCTCAAGTGAGCTCACCTTTTCGTGGGCAAATACCGGGAAACGCCGCTTGTCGGCCATCGACTCCACCAGCATGCCCGTCTTGGTCTGCGACAGCAGTTTGTACAATCCCGGTTTACCCGATATCGCCATTATTTCCTTTAAATCCATCATGCCTTTTAAATTTGTGCAAAAGTAAGAATATTTGGAACATGCGACAAAACAGCCTTCCCCAAAATTCCAGTGCCTGCCCGACCTCGGGGACTAAACGACATGGTTACATTAGTGAGACTGTCTTTTCATGAACGAAGGGAAGTGAAAAGACATAGTCGAACTAATCCCCGATTTATCGGGATGGTTAAATGGTAACATGGCTAAATGGTTACATGCCTGCCCCGAGAATCGGGGGTTAAATGGTAATTCGCCTTTCGACTAAACAAATCACCGCGTGTCCCGAGAACTCGGGGAATCACCGAATCACCAATGTTTCAGTGCCTGCCCCGAGAATCGGGGGTTAAATTCGTGAGACTGCCTATTTATGAGCGTAGCGAAATAAAATGGCTTAGTCGAACGAATCCCCGGTTTACCGGGATGGAGTGAAATAACCTGGCTCACTTTATATCGAATAAAAATAAGAATCGTAATTTTGCGGGATAAAATGTGAAGGATATTGACGAACTTCCTTGGTTTGGGCTAAGGAACAATTGAAGGGATTTTTACCATGAACATCCGAAAAACAAATTATGTGTGGCGGGTTCAAAACCGCCACGGGCTTTTCTCAGTTTTGCTGTCTGCGTTTCTATTGATCACCGGCACCCAATCTGCCGCCCAGGTAGGCGGGATCTCCGGATCGAAGATCAGCTCCTATACCGTTGGTGTAGTTAACCATCACGAAGTGGAATTTGAACCGGCCTTTTGCCATTTTCATTCGAAAAAGCAATGGGATAAGAAAGGAATACTTTCCGGCCATTCTTCTGAAGGAGACAGCATCAAATGGAACACAGGGCTTGGGTTCAGGGTAACTTACGGCATAAAGGACAAACTTGAAATCGGCACAACCATATCCAATAACTTACGAATGGCATCCGTAGGGGCCCGCTACGTACTTTACGACAAGAACACCAATGGACTGGCAGTGATCGCAGGGGCAAACATCCCGACAGGCAACCATACGCTGAGCAGATCCTTCAGGGTTTCCGATGAGATCGCAAATGCAGGCGGGGGCTTGGTATTCACAGCGTATTTCAACCCTGACTTTTCTGTTGATGTGAATGCCCAGTATATGAAATTCGTGCAAAAAACTGCGGATAACGGAAAAGACAACTTCTACATGAATTCCGATCTGGGTTATTACTTTTTTTCGCAGCAACTGCAGGTAATTGCAGGTTTTGGCTATCAGGCAAGCAGGTTCAATGACTACAGCAGCCAGGTATTCACCTTTTATCCGGGCATAACCGTTGAAACCGGCAATAGCTATATCATCGTTCTCTACGGCCTTTATGATATTTGGGGGCGCAATTCAGACAAGAACTACGGAATGGGGCTGGCCCTTACAATAATACTGGATTGATCATGAACACGGCTACAATTTTCGAAAAAAACGTCCCTGCATGCTGTGCCTGATAATAAATTTCCTTCACAAGAATTGTTTTTATGAGACCAAAACATTTGATAACGTGCATCATCAGCCTGATCATATTTGAATACGCATACGGATGTACCACATTTGTGTTAAGTGATGAAAAGGGGCATATTGTTTTTGGAAAGAATTTTGATTTTCCCATAGCAGAAGGTCATATTCAGATTAACTATAAGAATACGGAAAAGACTTCCTTTTTCAGCCCCCCTGAAATTCCGCTGACATGGGTTTCAAAATATGGAAGCATTACCTTTAATCAGGCAGGCAGGGAATTTCCGTATGGCGGCATCAATGAAGCAGGCCTGGTTATCGAACAAATGTGGCTGCAGGAAACAAAATATCCCGGCCCGGATCATCGCCATGGATTAAATGAATTACAATGGATCCAATACCAATTGGACAATTTCGCCACAGTTAACGAAGTCATTCAAAGCGATTCATTGGTAAGGATTTCCACCATGGCCATGTCATATCTTCATTTCCTGGTTTCGGACGCCGCCGGGAATGTTGCTGCCATCGAGTATATTGACGGGAATATACTGGTCAGGAAAAATGATGATCTGCCTTATAAAGTACTTGCCAATTGCACCTATCAACATTCACTTAACTATAAAACGAGCATCGAAAACAATAATGCGGAAGATCATAATGAATGGACAAATAACTCATCCGGCCGTTTTGCCAGGGCTGCCGGTTTAATTCAGGATTACTCGGAAAAGGATGATATCATTGACTATTCATTTAACATACTAAACAGCGTATCGCAACCCGGCAATACACAATGGAGCATCGTTTACGATCCCGTTAACCTGAAGGTCTATTATAAAAGCTCCCTCAGGCCGGAAAGGCAAATGATTGACATGCGTTTAATTGACTTTTCATGCAGTTCGCAGAACCTATACATTCCTGTTGATGAAAAATTTTCGGGGATAGATCACTTCCGAAACCTGACCTATGAAGATAACCTGGGTATGCTGGAATTGATCGTCAATGGAATAGAATTCTTAAAAAATGCCGTATCCCCTGAATATATGTCATCTTCTGCCGAATACTATACAGGGGTTACATGTACTGATTAGCATGGCAAATCTGTAACGTATCAAGACCGGACAGGGATGGATTTCAGAAATCTTACGATATTTGCCGGAAGCAAGCATTACGTTGATAAGCTGCCGGATTTTTCAATATGCCTAAAAATAAACACAATGGATACTGACGAATTATCTGATGAAAGCTATTATGGGGTGATTGGAGAAGCAGAAACTTTTCTGCATGAATTAACCCTTCATTTTGGTGTTCTTGCTTCCTCATGTGAAGATGAGGATGAATACCTGCAATCAGCCTTAAAATTGGTTGACAGGATCAGAAAGGCTGATCCGGATATGTATGAAGATATCTTTTGGGGCGAGAATGTTAAAAAAGATTCTCTTCTTTCCGTACTCAAAAATATTGAGCAAAACATCATAAAAACCCGGCGGATTCCCATCGAAGAAAGAAATTTTACAAGATGGTAAACTTAAAATCCCCAACTTAGCTTTACATAATACACCCGGCATTGCCCTGATTTCGATTCCTGCAGCATCATTTCTCTGATGGCGGCAGAAAAACCATTTCCATTCCCAAAATATTTTCATGAAAACTTCCCGTATTTTTGCTTTGGTAATGTAATTCCTGTACAATGGATATCGTCATTATTTGCCTGGCGGCATTTATCACCGCCATCCTTACTTTTTTCTCCGGTTTTGGCCTCGGAACCATACTTACGCCCGTATTCATGCTCTTCTTTCCGGTTGAGTTGGCCATTGCCCTGACCGGAGTGGTACACTTTTTCAACAACCTCTTTAAGATCATGCTGCTTGGCAAAAAAGCAAACAAAGGGGTACTCCTGCGTTTCGGGATACCGGCGGTGGCAGCTGCCTTTGCAGGAGCCTGGCTCCTGCTGCATATCCCCGACAGCCGGCCATTGTTCAGCTATGAAATGGCCGGCAGGGCCTTTGAAGTGTATCCTGTTAAATTCATCATTTCATTGCTGCTGATCTCCTTTGCCCTGATGGACATCATTCCGGTTTTGAAAAATATGCAGTTTGGCAGGGAGAAGCTACCACTGGGCGGAGCATTGAGCGGATTCTTTGGCGGACTTTCTGGCAACCAGGGAGCCTTCCGCAGCGCTTTCCTGATCAAAGCAGGCTTGTCAAAAGAAGCATTTATCGGGACGGGAGTGGTTGTATCCACCTTTATCGACTTTACCCGGCTGGGCGTATATGCCGCCCGCTTCAGCAGTTCAGGCCTCACCGACAACCTGCTGGTCGTGGTGCTGGCAGTGATATCGGCCATCAGCGGGGCCTTCCTGGGAAACAAACTGCTGAAAAAGGTCACCATCAATTCAATACAGTTGATCGTGGCCCTTATGCTGATCCTGGTCTCCATCGCCCTCGGCTCAGGGATCCTGTAAATAATTCTGTACGAATTTGAAAATCCGTCAATCAGATATGATATCCGATGCCTGCCTGCCGAAAAACAAGTTTGATATTTGAAGCAGGAACTGACACCGGAACAGTCTTTATAACAATACTGAAACCATGAAACCATGATATTTATTTATAATTTTACCGCTTGCCGCAACGATGAAAAAGAATAAAAAACCAATCATAAAGGCCACTTCCAATATGGCTAAGCCGGAAGATAGCCCCGGCCTGGAAAGCATCCTCACCGACAGTTCGCGTGCCACGGCCGACCTGGCCGTCGGGATCATCACACAAAAGCCTGCTTTATTCGGCCAGGCATACCAAATGTGTATGCAACAAAAAGGCTTGCCGGCCCTGCGGGCAGCCAGGGTAGTACAACTGCTTGCGGAGCAGCAACCCGCCCTGTTTGAGCCCTATCTCCCCGACATGGTATCACAACTGCCCGGGATGACACACAGCAGCGTGAAAAGGTGTATGATGAAAGTGCTGACTTTTTTTGATCTTTCGGCGCATAAAGACCTGCACGGCCAGATCATCGATGCGGCCTTCATGCGCATGAACGATCCTGCCGGAGAGATCGCCACCAGGGCTTACGCAACAGAGGTTCTCAGGCGCTTCATAAAGCCGTACCCTGAAATAGCGGGCGAATTTATCGCCGCCCTGCAGCTCATGGGCATGCAGCCACCCGAAACGCTCAGCCGGCATTCACAAAAAGTACTGAGAGATATTTACCGTGATTCCGCTCCCTAGGCAAAGGTCTGCAGGTCGTGCAGTTTCCTGTAAATGCCTTCCTGCCTGATCAGTTCATCATGATTACCCCTTTCAACGATCTCGCCCCACTGCAGCACGATGATCTCGTCGGCAAACTTGATGGTCGACAGCCGGTGGGCGATAACGACGGAGGTTCGGTTGCTCATCACATTGGCCAGGGCCTCCTGTACCAGCCGTTCCGATTCGGTGTCGAGGGCCGAGGTGGCCTCGTCCATGATCAGGACAGGCGGATTCCGCAGGATAGCACGGGCAATGCTGATACGCTGCTTCTGCCCCCCTGACAGCTTGGTGCCCCGGTCGCCGATATTGGTCTGGTAGCCTTCGGGCATCTTGCTGATAAACTCATGCGCATTGGCAATGCGGGCAGCCTCCATCACATCCTCTTCATAAACGTCCGACATGCCGAAGGCGATGTTATTATATACGGTATCATTGAAAAGGATCGACTCCTGCGTTACAATACCCATGAGCCCGCGCAGGTCGTCGATGCGGTAATCCTTCAGGTTGATGCCGTCGAGCAGGATCTCGCCTTCACAGGTATCGTAAAAGCGCGGCAGCAGGTCAACCAGGGTTGATTTCCCGCCGCCCGACTGCCCCACCAGGGCGATGATCTTTCCTTTCCCGATGGTCAGGTTGATATGCTTCAGCACGTCCTCCTCCTCATACCTGAAGGTTACGTTGCGGTATTCGATGGCAGTGGTAAAATCCTTTTTCGGCAATGCATCCGGCTTCTCCTCTATCACCTCTTCCGCATCAAGAATTTCGAATATCCTGTCGGCCGAAGCAAGCCCCTTCTGTATGCTATAGTAACCGGTTGCAAATGTCTTGGCCGGGGGGATGACCTGCGAAAAGATGACAATGTAGGTAATGAAGACCTCCCCGCTGATGGGCGAATTGTCGCCCAGCACCAGGCCGCCGCCAAACCAGAGTACGGCAATGATCACCACCGATGAAAGAAATTCGCTCAGGGGCGACGACAGGTCGCGGCGTCGGTAGATGCCCAGGGTGATCTTCGAATATGACTTGTTCTGGTCGGTAAACTTACGGTTCATGAAGGAGATGGCATTGAAGGCTTTGATGATGCGCAGCCCGCCGATCGACTCCTCAATGGTCGACAGCATGCCTGCCAGGCGTGTCTGCCCCACGCGCGACTGACGGCGGAGGCTGCGCCCGATCCTGCCAATCAGATATCCCGTTACCGGCAACACGATAATGACAAAAAGGGTGAGCCTGGGGCTCATGCTGAGGAGGAAGACAAAATAAGCGATGATGGTGATGGGATCGCGGATGATCATCTCCAGGTAGTTCATGATGGAATATTCCACTTCCTGCACATCGGTAGTCACCCGCGCCATGATGTCGCCCTTCTTCCTGCTGTGAAAAAAGGAAAGTGGAAGTATCAGGATCTTGTCGAAAACCTCGTTGCGGATATCCCTCACCGAGCCGATACGCACATTGGCCATGAAATACATCGACATGAAACGGGCCATATTGCGCAGCAAAAAGGTACCCAGCAACACCAGGCAAATGTTCATCAGTGCCTGCATGCGCCCCTGTTCCCTGATAATATTACTAAGTATGTAGTTCATATAATCGATCAGGGCCTCGGAACTGAACGAAAGTTCGGGCTTATCCATCACGAGTTCGGTGGTGCCGAAAAGGAGGCTCAGGAAAGGTGCCAGCAAAGCAAAGGTAAAAAGGCTGAAAAGGATGGTGAGCAGGTTAAAGAAAACGTTCAACAAGGCGAAAACCCAGTATGGCTTGATATATGCTAATACCCTCCCGTATTTTTTCATCAACTGTTCAATTTAGCGGTATGGTTTAACCTTCATGTAACTGATCATTATTGTATGTTATTACGTGTGCGAATACATGAAAGTTTCATTAAAACAATTCGCGCTTACGCAGCGGTCAACTATAAATGGTCAATGCCCGTATAGTTGTGCGGACTGATGGCTTTCAACTCCTCTTTAAGCCTATCGGGAACTTTCAGGCTGTCGATAAAGTTGTGTATGTCCTCCCGGCCGATCTTTTCATTCTTACGCGTGAGGCCTTTGAGCAATTCATAAGGGTTGGGGTAACCTTCGCGGCGGAGGATGGTCTGGATGGCCTCGGCCACCACTGCCCAGTTATCTTCCAGGTCGGCATGAATATTTTCGTTGTTCACCTCCAGCTTGTTAAGCCCCCTGATGAGCGATTTGAGGGCAATAAGGGTATGTGCCACGGGCACGCCAATGTTACGGGACACGGTCGAATCGGTAAGGTCACGCTGCAGTCGCGACACAGGCAGGTCGGCGGCAAGGTGTGTAAATAAGGCGTTGGCAACGCCCAGGTTTCCCTCAGAGTTTTCAAAGTCGATGGGATTGACCTTATGCGGCATGGCCGATGATCCTACTTCGCCGGGGGCGATCTTCTGCCTGAAATAATTCATCGAAATATAGGTCCACATATCCCTGTTCAGGTCGATCAGTATGGTGTTGATGCGTTTCAGGTTATCGAAAAAGGCGGCCAGGTTGTCGTAATGCTCAATCTGCGTGGTAGTCTTCTGCCTTTTCAGCCCAAGTGAACCGGTTACGAATTGATCAGCAAAAGCGGGCCAGTCCACATCAGGGTATGCTACATGGTGGGCATTGAAATTCCCGGTGGCTCCGCCGAACTTGGCTGAAAAGGGAATGCTCTTCAACAGGTTCATCTGCGCCTGGAGGCGCTCTGCAAACACAGCGATCTCCTTACCCAGCCGGGTGGGCGAGGCTGGCTGCCCGTGTGTGTGCGCGAGCATGGCGATCTTCTTCCAGGCCTTCGACCGGTCTGTAAGCTTTTTGTGGACTTCCTTCAGCAAAGGCATCAGCACCTCCTCAAAAGCCAGACGTGTGGCATAGGGCACCGCCGTATTGTTGATATCCTGTGAGGTGAGCCCGAAATGAATGAATTCACGGTATTCCTTCAGCCCCATCTTGTCGAACTTCTTCTTGAGATAATACTCCACCGCCTTCACATCATGGTTGGTGGTTTTCTCAATTTCCTTTACTTCCAGGGCATCGCTGAAGGAAAAGTTCCGGCTGATGGCGCGGAGGGCTTCAAAGCGGTCGATTCCGAAATCTTCCAGCCCGGGCAGGGGAATCTGGCAAAGGGCAATGAAATACTCTATTTCCACGAAAACCCTGTAATTGATAAAGGCGGCCTCCGAGAAATAATAGGTGAGCGACTCGGTTTGCTTGTGATACCTGCCATCGACCGGCGAAATGGCACTTACTACTGATAGATCCATATCGTATTAGTTTTATATTGCCGTAAAATTAGAAAAGAAACGAGAAAAGTCAAGTAAATCTGAAAAAAACAGGAAATAATGGCGGATGGCAGCCACAATAAATGTAATGGAGAACGAAAAACAGCCTTTCCTGAACGGGATGTCCGAAGGAGAAGTACCCTGATCAGGCCGCGTGGCGGAAAGCTTCGCTGATCAGGTCACTGTAAATATCACCGAAGGTGATGACACACCAGGAATGCAGGAGGATGAGTTCATCCTTTCCGAGCCATTTAACCGACTTTTTAAGTTCTTTCCCGAAAAGTTCCCTGCTGAAACTGACTTTCCGGAGCACCAGTTTTGTATATTCAAGCATGGGCAAAGGGTTTTGTTTAAAGGTGAACGCCGGCGCACTGTTTTTAGTGTACCCTTTCGGGATGAATTATCAACAAAGCGGGAAGTATTGAAAAGTACCCACTCCCGGGGCATTTCACGCCTGTGCCCTATTCAAACACAGTGGAAGCGTAAAGCACAGAATAGGTGGCAAAAAAGCCAATGGCCCCGCCACTGAGGTTGCCTGTTACATTGGCAGGCGGCCCGCTGAAGAGCGGGGTGCTGAAACTCACTTCCTGCTGCACCGCCCAGACAAAATCAGCATATTCGTCACTCACACTGCATGCCTGGAAGGTAATAACATCGCCTGGCCTGAGCTTTTCACGGGGACGGGCCTGATTCAGGTATCCAACACCGATGCCGTTGGTGAATCCGCCGTTGTAGAAACGGTCATCTACAAGGATCTTCGAGCTGATGGTATCGGTGAGCAGGGTATCGTTCTTAAAAATATTGAACATGTAAAAATTCGTTTCGGGGGGATCCCAGTAATAACACTGTACCACGTAAAATCCCTCTTCACCCCAGTCGGGCTGGAACTGCAGCCCGATATACACGGTATCGCCGATGGATGGCGTCAGTGAACTGGCCGTATAATAGCTTTCGCCCGATATTTCCTTTTCGAGCTGTATTTCCAGCATATACGTCTTGCCGGCCACAGCGTGATATCCTTCCGGCAGGTAATAATGGCCGGGCTTTTCTTCTGACAGGGCCACCACTTCCCCGTCGTTATCGCTGACATGCACGGCGGCATTGATAACCGGCGGGGGCGGCTGGTTGTAGAAATAGCTTCCCGACTCCGACAGCATGACCACATGCCTGCTGCCGGGATCGGAGGTGATCTGCCCGTCGACGACCAGCCGGGTGTAGGTCTCATCAAGCTCAATATCGATACGTTCGGTACAGGAAACCGCCATCAGGCCCGCAAAGGCCGCCAGAATCGTAATCTTGAATAACTGATATCGCATGGCCGTTTCTAAAATTTGAAGTTAAAAGTCAGCGCCGGGATGATCCCGAACAAATAAGTTTTCTCCGCGTAGGTCTCGTATGACTTATCCGGGTTGGCCGGGTCGGAACTTTCCTGCACGAAATTGATCGACCAGGTGTTGTGCCTGTCGTAGGCATTGTATACCGACAAGGTCCAGGAATGCTGCCATTTTCTTCCGGGCCTGTCTTTTCCGTGCAGGGTTCCCGACAGGTCAAGCCGGTGGTAATCCTGCATGCGGTATCCGTTCCTGTCGGAATAAATGGGCAGGATCACGCCGCCGATCACAGCCCTGCCGACCGGGAAGGTAACCGGCTGCCCGCTGGCATAAACCCAGTTGGCAGCTACCGTCCACCTGGGGCTAATGTCCCAGTTCGCCACTATCGAAATATCATGCGGCCGGTCGTAAGGGGCAGGATATTTATCACCCCCATTGATATCGGGAAACTCGCGCCACGAACGCGACCAGGTATAGCTCACCCATCCGCTCAGGCTGCCGTTGAGCAGTGCCAGGCTGTTGACACGGAACAGTGCTTCCACCCCGTACGACCATCCCCTGCCAAAGCGGAGTTCCCCTTCCAGTTCCTTGTTCAGGAGCAGTTCAGCATGATCCTTGAAGTCGATGGACCTGTCCATCCGCTTATAATAACCTTCCAGGCTCGTTTCAATAAGGTTCGACTTAAAATTCCGAAAGTAACCTAGGGCGAACTGATCAGCCACCTGGGGCTTCACGTTCGGGCTGGCCGGGAACCACAGATCGAGGGGTGTGCCTGCCGTTGAGTTCTGCGCCAACTGCATATACTGGTTGGTACGCGCATAACTGGCTTTTAGGGAAGCATCCTCGCTCAGAAGGTAGTTGAGGCCAATACGCGGCTCCAGACCCCAGTAAGTCTGGTAGATATTCCCCCTGCCGTATACTGTGGAATCGATGACTTCATACTGCGCATCAAAATTGTATACCACCCCGGGGCCAATGTTCGAGAATGCCGACAAACGCAAGCCGTATTTTAATGTGAGCAGGGCACCGATCTTCTGCTCATTGCCTGCATAAACGGCCGACTCAATGGCATGGCTTTTGGGAACGATCCACTCGTCGAAAAGGGAATTATCGCCCGTACCCTTCGCAATGCCGGGATTGAATGAATGGTAAACAGCAGAAAAGCCGAACCGTATAATATTGTTGCCGCTTGCATAATAAGTATAATCAGCCTTAACACCATAGTCTTCCAGGTCCGAATCCCAGACAAAGGAGTTTGGTTCGTTATCGGTGGCCGAACCCAGGCCATACTTGTACTTGCTGTAGATAAAAGAGAAGTTCGAAAACAAGCGTGCCGAAAAGAGGTGGTTCCATCTGACGGTGGCCGTCTGGTTGCCCAGAATCATCCGTGCAAACTGGTTTTTGAACACGTCACGCCCGAAATATCCCGACAGGTATACCCTGTTGCGTTTGTCGATGATATGGTTGACCTTGGCATTGAAGTCGTAAAAATAAAGTTTGCTGTTCCTGATGTCCTTATTTGCCGAGAGGGGAAGGAAGAGGTCGGCATATGTCCTGCGGCCGGAGGCGATAAAAGAAGTCTTATCTTTAATAATGGGCCCTTCGAGGGTAAGCCGGCTTGCGATGAGGCCGATGCCGCCGGTAGCCGAAAATTTCTTGGAGTTTCCGTCTTTCATCCTTACATCAAGCACCGATGAAAGCCTCCCGCCGTATATGGCCGGGATATCGCCCTTGTAAAGTTTCACATCCTTGATGGCATCATTGTTGAATACCGAGAAGAACCCCAGCAGGTGCCCGGCATTGTATACCGTGGCTTCGTCGAGCAACACGAGGTTCTGGTCGGGTGAGCCTCCCCTTACCACAAAGCCCGATGAGCCTTCGGCAGCCGACTGCACCCCGGGAAGCAGCAACAGCGCCTTGATGATGTCCGTTTCACCCATCAGCGAAGGAATTCGTTCAATGGTTTTGGCTGAGAGCTTCATCACGCTCATCTCAGCGTCCTTCACATTCTCGTCGGGTATTCCGGCCACCACCTCCACCTCGCGAAGCAGTTCACCCCTGGGCTTTAGTTCAACGTTGAGGACAACATCTTCGGAAAGCACAACATTGTGTGTAACAGATTCATAGCCGATATATGAAAACCGAAGGGTATAGTTTCCCCTTTCAAGGCAAACCGAATAAAAACCATATACATTGGCTGAGGTTCCCGACCTGAGTTCCTCAATATAGATGGTGGCCCCGATGAGGTCTTCTCCGCTGCTGTAATCTTTCACATAGCCGTTCACACTGAATTTATTTTTTTCGGGCTCGTCGGGCATCGCCATCGCTGCCGCGAAGAAAAAAAAGAATATGACCGACAGTGCCGGTGCCTTTATCCGCTTACGCAATATTTGCATCAGAAAGGAAAATTATGGTCTAATGGTGAAACCAGCCAAAAAGAAAGCTGATGCTCCCGCTTACGCCATTAAAGGCATTATCGTTGAAATAAGCCTTTTCAACCGGATCTTCCCAGCTATGGTTATTCGGAAGGTATTCATATGTTTTATCGATGCCCGTAACAAAGCGGTAGCCGATGCCGATGTTCATGCGAAACCACCGCAGGAGGTTCAGGTTCAGATCAAACTGCGGAGTAAGCACAAAAACGGGATCGAACATGATATTGTTCCAGCTATCATACCAATTATAGTTTTTATCGGTTAATGTGATGGCTCCCCAGCCTATCCTGGTATTTATCCCGACATTGATGGGGCTTCTGGGGTTGAATACCGCTCCAACCCATATACCACCGTGTCCGAATCGCACACGCAGGTCTTCGTACTTCGAATTCTGATAGATTTCATCCCAGTATTCGTACCAGTCCAGGCGTTCAAGGTCGCGCGTATGCCGGGTGACCAGTCCCATGCCGTAGCCGCCTATAAAAAAAGTCTGGCTCAGCAGGACAGCCGCCCCTGCTCCCATTGAAAAACCCAGGTCATCGCCGATAGTGGAAAATTCCCCGTCGAGGGAAGTAAAACCCGATACAGTCACCCGCTTGTTGCCGTCGCCGATCAGGTAACGGGTATCTTCCTGTCCCAGGCTTATCAGCCCAAAGGCCAGCGCCAGAATAATTCCTGTGATCCTTTTCATAAATATTGGTTTTATGTTATTCAATAAACGATTTGACCGGACAACAATATTGCATTTTATTATCAAAACACATGCCGCATTCACAACAATTACTGCAGCCAATGAACATTTGCAAAAATGGTGCTGACAACGATCAAAAATAATGTGCAATATTAATCTGAATTTACATACTGAGACGATTGAGAGGCAGGTTTTATTGCCAAAGAAGGTTAATTTTATGTTATCTTGTCATATAATATTATTGGAATGGTATTTGATGAATGGGGCAATAACAATTATTGAGAATGCGTGAAGAAAAGGCCAGGTTACTCAAAAGCACATATTTCCCGATTCTTTTTCTATTGGTTATATGGTTCGTGGCGTTTGCCGGTGAGTTGTCGGGCATCAGCTTCAGCCGGTACGGGCTCTATCCGCGCACGTTTGGCGGAGCCCTGGGTATTGTCACTGCACCGCTGATCCACGGCGACTACAGGCATCTTTTTGCCAACTCCGTTCCGCTTTTCGTTTTGGGTTCCAGCCTGTTTTTCTTTTACAGGAGCATTGCCGTACGGGTATTTTTTCTTATCTGGATATTTGGAAACCTTTGGGTTTGGGGCATTGGCAGGGAGGCATATCATATCGGTGCCAGCGGCATCGTTTACGGTCTGGCGTCTTTTCTTTTCGTCAGCGGCCTGATCAGGAGGGAGCCCCGCCTCATGGCCATATCGCTCTTCGTGGCTTTCCTGTATGGAAGCATGATCTGGGGCATCTTTCCCGAGCTTTTTCCGGGGGAAAATATTTCCTGGGAGTCGCACCTGACGGGCATCCTGGCCGGAGTGGTGTTTGCCATCTATTTCAGGAAAAGCGGTCCGCAGCGCAAGCGTTATTCATGGGAGTATGAAGAAGATGAAGAGGACGACGATGGCCCTGCCTACTGGAAGATCCCTCCGGGTCCGGGCCGCAACACGCCCTGATCGATTGATTTATTTTTGAACACCAACAGGTATATTCACATAGCCGGCATCAGGCTTATTGCTGCTACAGGCGTTTTACGAGTTCCCCGAACAATACAAGCAGGTCTTTCTCGGCCAGGGAGGCCATCTTCAGGATGTCACGGATATCCGCTACGGCAAGGTTGTCGGGATCACATTCATCGGTAATCACCGAAACGGCGGCGCAGGGCAGATCTGCATGCCGGGCAGCGATGGCTTCGGGCACGGTCGACATGCCAACCACATCGGCACCGATTCGCCGCAGGAAACGATATTCGGCGCGGGTTTCAAGCATGGGGCCCGGAACAGCCACATATACTCCTTCATGCAGCAGCAGACCCTTTTCAACGGCGATCTGCCGCATTATATCATTCAGCCTGTGTGAATAAGGTTCGCTCATATCGGGAAAGCGGGGACCCAGCTCATCAAGATTGGGACCGATCAGCGGGTTTCCGCCCAAAAGGTTGATATGGTCGGTGAGTATCATCAGATGCCCTTTGGAAAAGTCAGGATTCATGCTGCCGCAGGCATTGGAGACCAGCAGGTTCTTCACCCCCATCATCTTCATCACCCGCACGGGAAAAGCCAGTTCCTGCATGCTGTAACCTTCATAGTAGTGAAAACGCCCGTGCATCACCATCAGCTTTTTTCCGTGCATGCGGCCATAGATCATTTCACCCTGGTGGAAAGAAACCGTGGAGACCGGGAAATGCGGAATATCGGCATAAGCAATCCTGACGTCAACTTCCATAAGGTTGATCAGCCGCGATAAACCGGATCCCAGGATGATGGCAATTCCGGGTTCTTCCATTCCCGCCTTCTTCAAAAAGCCGGCTGCTTCAAGTATATTATCCGGATTGTTGTGTTTCTCACTCATCCCATTTGTATTAAATTGCAGGCAAAAATAGTAAGATTATGCAAACTGCAGCTACACGCAGACAATGGCAAGGTGCTATTGATTGAGCGATCCTTCGAATTCGGCAGCGCACAGCTTATCCGAAAATCTGTACCACTTCGCCCAATCCTATACATCGCACAACCGCTGCCATCGCGCAATCTCATCCCTTGCACAATCCTTCCAGCCCGCCCGCATATGCCACGTGGATTATCCGAACAAGATGTATTCATTCATTATGCCCTGAAAATTTGAGTGTTGCTAATAAAATTTTAAATAGCTTTGCACGTTGATATACCATCGATGAAGAAGACCTCATTTTTAAACCGTTAACACTTACAGAGAGATGATCAAAAGCGCATTAAAGATGTCCCTTCTCCTGATGATCGCGCTGACCATAGCATCGGGAATGGGAGCTTGCAAAAGCAAGAAAAAGCTGGCCCGCGAGCAGGCCGCTGCAGAATATGCCCGGAATGTTGAAACAGCCAGGCAGGACCTCTTATCCATCATCAACGATGAAGGCGGCATGAGCCTGCAGGAAAAGGAAAGAAAACTGAAAAAGGTAAAAGACATGAACCTCAACGAGCCGGAGATCCTGGCCCTGATCAGGGATGCGGAAAGGGTGATTGAAAATGAAAAGGAAGCCTTGCGCAAACAGGCCGAGGAGGAAGCAAAAAAGAAGACAGAGGTGTCGATATTATCGCTCGATGAATATTTCGCCCTCATTGCCGGCGCCCCGGGCATCGACTTTGCCAACCTGAAGATCAGCGAAGCCCTCAAACTCTTTGCTTCGCCCGAAACGCCTGTGCTGATCATCATCAGCCAGGAAGGTGGCATCACGGATTATGACAAGCCCACCACCGCTAAAAAATACCTCGAATACCTTAAAGACCAAAAGAAAAACCTGAACGGGATCGGGAACATTGAATACGATGCCAACGGCAAAATAAAATTACTTGAACTTATTAAAAAGGACTATTAAAATGAAAAGACTCAGCTTAGTTTTGATCATCCTTGCCGGGATGGCCTTCACGTATAAGGCCCAGGCACAAACAGATATCAGCCCCGAACGAAAACGCGCCATCGACAGCCTGGCCATGGAAAAGATCCGCGACCTTGGCAAATACATCAGCATCATAGGCGATAAGAAAACCCCCTTTTCAGAAGCCAAGCGGGTAATCGACCGCACACTCGAACTCTTTGTGGAAGACGCCCGTATGGGTGTATCTTCACTGAGCCGCGCGGAAGTAGCCTATTACGGTATCAGGGAATACCTTGAAAGGCTGATGCTGCTCAATTACGACAAGGTCAAGATCGAATGGTACAACATAGAATATATCAGCGACCTTGAGCTGCAACCCGACGGACGATACGTTGGGGTGATCACCATATTCCAGCGTTTTGAAGGCTCGTCGGACGACGGACTTGTATATAAGGATGTCACGAAAAAAGACATTACCGTTTACGTTGAACGAAAACAAACCCAGATTGGCGGAAAGCTGGTGGGGTTCTGGGATGTACTTCTGGGCGACATCCGGGTTGTTGAAACCACCAAATAAATACTCATGCTGAAATCTTTCCTTCACCCGGCAATATTAAGCCTGCTGTTGCTATTGCCTTGCTTTTTATTTGCCCAGAACATAGGCGAGTTCCACTATGATGAATCCGAACTGTATGCCGAAACCAAACAGGTGAACCAGTTCTTCCGCAGGTTCAACGGCGAAGAGGACAAAATGGGCGAGCGACTGTATGCCAAAGACAAGGACTTTCGGTCTAATAAGTTACGCAAAAAATATATCCCCATGCTCTTTAACCTTGATGGGGGGATTTTGACCGAAGCGACAAAGGAAAAGTTTAACGAACTGGTACTCGACAAAAACGATCCGGTATATCTCGACTTTCACGGGGGCGAATGGCTTTGTGAACTGAAAACCATATTCCTGTATGAAGGGAAAGAAGAGGAACTCACTCTTTTCATGGTGTTGCAGCAGGAAGAAGTGGGATCGAAATGGGTGATCAACGGCATCCACTTTGAGCCATTTTATAAATACCTGAAAAAACCCGATAACAGCAACTTCAATGACAAGAAATTCCTGCACCCCCTCAGTCATGAACTCGGATTTATGAATATTTTCAGGGTCTTCACCGAATCCGACAGCCTTGAATATTTTGCACACAGGGATTTCAGCCCCGATTTCCTGTCGCTCTTTTTTTATGAGATTCGCCGCGAAAAGCTGCGCTTTGTGACCGTAAAAGATCTGAAATTCCATTTTTTCCAGATCGAAGGCTGGTATTTTGAACTCACTTACTTTAACCGGGACGGGTACAACAGCGGCTGGCTGATCTCCAACCTGCTCGAAATCGACCAAAGGAACAAAGAGATCCTCATCAATTATATATATCATGAATAAGCGCTATACGAAGTTTGTCTGCCTGCTTGCCATCCTGCTGATCACCGCGGGCAGCCATGCGGCTTTCGCGCAGCAACCAACAGACCGCTTCAGTGGGGAAGAGATCAGTGAATTTAAGAAAGAGATTGGTGACCTGATAAGCTTCCTCGAATATTCATTCAACATGCTTGGCGATCCGGCTACTACGGCCAGGGACAAGGATGTGATCATCAACCAGAGTTATGCCAAGGTCTTTCTCAGCCAGGAAGTGCAGGTGGAAGACGATTTGGACGACAGCAGGGAAACGCTGATCAACAAGGATGTGCAAGCTTACCTGAAAGATATCGACTTCTTTTTCAGACAGGCGGCATTTGCGCTGAACATCAGCAGCATCGACCATTATTTCAAGGATAACGGCGAACTTTATTTTGTCGTTACCCTTACCCGTACCCTAAATGGGCTTACCATAACCGGCGACACGGTCTTTTCGAACAGGGAACGTTTCATTGAGGTGAACTACGATGATAACTCGCGCGACCTGCGGATTGCCTCTGTCTATACCACCAAAATCGATGAACGCGATGAGCTTTTCAGGTGGTGGAATACCATGCCCGGTCCCTGGCGGGCGGTGCTGGGCAGCGAAGCCCTCCTCTTCGACACCCTTAGTTTATCCAGTTTTATCTATGTTGACGACAGCATGGGCATAGCCCAATATACCGGCACCCTCGAAGTGGTGATCGACACTTTTCTGGTTTACGGAAGCGACACCCTGTACATCAGCGAAAGCGATTATATCGACGGCCTGATCCGCGACACCATTTCGCTGGCCAAAAACACTGCCTACCGGCTGTTGCAGCGTATCTCCGCGGAGACGTCTATCGACATCAGCGGAAACCTCAACATCAACACCCTGTCCCCGCTTTCCCGCATGGGCGACTTGCTTTCGGTTAACTGCGCAAACACCCTCATCGACGACCTCAGCCCTTTGCGAAACCTCATCAGGCTCGAAAGCCTCAACTGCTCAGGCACCGCCGTGCGCAGCGTGACACCGTTGCAATACTCCGTCACACTGAAAAACCTCGACCTCAGCACAACCCTTGTCAGCGATATCCATCTCCTTGCCAACCTGCGCGGTCTTGAAAAACTCAATTTCTCGAATACGCCCGCCGACAGCCTCAACATGCTTTCGGAAATGACGAAACTGAGCGCACTTCACTTCAGAAATACTTATGTTCAGGAAACAGGCCCCCTCCAGCGCTTACAGGAACTCAAAACACTCGACTTCTCGGGCAGTCCTGTCAGCGACCTCAAGCCGCTACAGGGCATGATTAAACTTGAAAGGCTTTACATAAGCAACACCGCCATTTCCGACCTCAGTCCCCTGTCGGGACTTGTCAGCCTGCAGATCATCCGCATGGACAGCACCGGTGTCGACGACCTGAGCGCCCTGAGCGGTCTTCCGCGCCTGGAAGCGATCTATTGCGACAATACAGGCATTACCGGCGAAAAAGCCAAGCAATTCCTGCTGGAAAACCCAAACACCCTGGTGATCTACGAAACCATGACGCTCTCAGGCTGGTGGAATTCCCTGCCACAGGAATGGCAAACGATCTTTCGGAGCCTGACCCTGCTCGACCCCCTTCCTGCCACAGAACAACTGCACAAAGCCGTTAAACTGAAGCGTATCGATATATCGGGGAAAGCAGATATTACGGCACTTTCGCCGCTGGTCATGCTGAAAGACCTGGAGTTTCTGGATTGCAGCGGGTCAGGCATCGAAAACCTCTGGCCGCTCACCGGGCTTACCGGCCTTCGGGTACTTGACTGCTCACACACGGAAGTGGAAAGCTGTGATCCGCTCCGGGATCTTGAAAAACTTGAAAAACTGAACATCAGCCATACAAAGATTTCCGACATCCATTGCCTGTCGGCGATCATGGGACTGAAAGAGCTTGACATTTCGGGCACGCAGGTATCCCGGATCGCTGTTTTTACCGGGATGGGGCCGGGCCTGGTATATGCCGACAACAGCCTTGTCGGACTGCCAGAGGTGGTTCATTACAAGAAAGGAAATCCCTCCGGGCTTGTCGTATACCAGACAGAAGCCTTACAGGCATGGTGGGACGGCCTGCCGGCATCCTGGCGGGAGGCCCTCTCCGCTGCCGCAGACGTGAAAACGCCCCCCGGGAAGGAAGACCTGCAACAGATCGCCGACACAGAAGAGGCAGACCTTGGCAGCCACAAAGACCTTGGCAGCCTCAACCCGCTGAGAAAGCTTTACCGCCTTCGTTCACTGAAAATGAACGACACCCAGTTGCAGGACCTCAGCCCGCTCACTGAAATGCTGAGCATTGCGTTTCTCGACGCCTCCAACAATCCCATAACCAACATTGCCCCGCTGGCCGGGCTTCATGAACTGAAACATCTGTACCTGAGGAACACCCCCATCGACGACCTGGAACATCTCAGCGGTCTGACCCGCCTGGAGGTACTCGACCTTTCGGGTACCCCGATAAAAAAACTCAATGAACTTTCATCCCTGACATCGCTCCGCGAAATTTCTTTTTTCAATACCTCCGTTAAGTCGCTGAGCCCACTCGAAGACCTGCCGGCACTGAAAATAGTCAGGTGTTACAACACCCGCCTGAAGGAGCGAAAAGTCGAAAAATTCATTGAGCGCAAACCCGGCTGTGAGGTTATATTTTATTGATCGTCCGGCAAATTACTTAACAAAGGCATGTATTTGCACAGGTGCATCCTATCTGTCTTTTTATTAGCTTTGCATAAACACTAGCCGCTACCACATGAAAAAGCTGTTACCGCCACTGCTCATCCTGCTGTTTATTATTAACTCCCATGCATGGACACAAAACGAAGAAGGACTTCCGCCTTCGGCTTTTGAGCTGAAACCGCTCAGCAAGGAAGATCAGGAAGCCCTGAAGAAGCTTCCCGAGCTGACCCTGCCCGAATCATACCGTAAGCGGGACCTTCCCACCGTGGTAGACAACTCCATGCAGCCATATATGCGCCAGGTCTTCCAGCAGTCGGGGCTCTCCTGTGGTCAGGCCGCCGGCATCGCCTATAATTTTACCTATGAAATTGACCGGGTCCGCAACCTCCCCGCCAACACCAATGACAACCTCTATCCAACGCATTTCACCTGGAACTGGATGCACGGCGGTTATGGCTGGTACGGGGTAAGCTACCTGCATAGTTTCCAGATCCTTCGGCATTGCGGCAACGTGAACGTGACCGATTACGGCGGCAGCCTTGCCTACGGCGGGTCGGAGCGCTGGATGACAGGTTACGACAACTATCATAAAGGCATGGAGAACAGGATCAACGCCATATACCGCATCAATGTGGGAACGCCCGAAGGCCTGGAAGTGTTCAAGCACTGGATCAATGACCACCACGAGGGGGCCGACGTGGGTGGTGTGGGCAGCTTTTACTCTCAATACATGGCCGTTGCCACCACCCTGCCGCCGGGAACCCCCGAAGCCGGCAAGCATGTGCTGACTTACTTCGGCGGTAGTGCCAACCATGCCCAGACCATTGTGGGCTACCACGATTCGATCTGCTGGGACTATAACGGCGACGGGCAATACACCAACCATATCGATATCAACGGCGACGGGGTGGTCAATATGAAAGACTGGGAGATCGGCGGATTCAAGATGGTGCAGAGCTACGGGGGCGTGCCCAACTGGGGCGACCAGGGCTATGCCTACATGATGTACAAGACCGTGGCCGACAACCTTGGACAGGGCGGCATCTGGAACCACAGCGTGCATGTGCTCGACGTCAAGGAAAGCTGTGAACCACAAGCCACCATGCGTGTTACGCTGACACACGACAATCGCAATATGATCAAAGTGATAGCCGGGCTTTCGAACAATATCTCCGCAACCGCACCGCACTATATACTGGAATATCCCATCTTCAACTACCAGGGAGGAACCCAGTATATGCAGGGGGGGACCAGCAACCCGGCCAACAAGACCATCGAGTTCGGGCTCGACATTTCACCTCTGCTGGGCGTGGTCAGCCTGGGACAGGATGTACGGTTTTTCCTGCAGGTGTTTGAATACGACCCGGCAGGCACCGGCACCGGCGTGATCAACCACTTCTCGGTGATCGACTATACCGACGGCGTTCAGGCAACCGTTTGCCCGCAGAACAATGTGCCCGTTAACAACCACGATGTAACCACCATGAGCCTGGTGGCCAATTTTGATTTCGACAAGGTGCATATCGTGAACCCGGCACTGCCGCCGGCCACGGTCGGACAGCCTTACAACCACCAGTTACTGGCAGCAGGCGGACATCCCCCCTACCACTTTACCTTGCACAGGCAGTACGAAGAAAGCGTGTCGGCGGAAACCTTTCCCATGGTAAACCAGTACCAGCTGAACCCCAGCAACAGCAGCAATGGCCGCGTGAGCAGGCAGCTCGACTTCGACTTTCCTTATTACGACTCCGTGTATTCATCCGTTACGGTCCACGTTGACGGCTACCTCATGTTCGACGAACAGCTTTATCCTTATCCCTATTTTTACGACGATATGGTCCTTTTCAGGATTACCCGTCACATCTCCCCCTTT